>JBARUM010000715.1:0-2006 GCA_049645725.1 Maribacter sp. | reverse complement strand
CGATCGGGCTTGCGCCTTCCTGGTATCCGTAAGTAGTTGGACCGAGATATCCAGTATTTGTAATTTCTACACCTTCTGGATTAAAAGAAGTATAGCTATCGGAATATAAATACAATAAGTTGGTAGCCGCGGTATAAATCCTTAATGAGTTTATCCCCATTTTGCTAGTTAAATCGGAATCGAAGGTATACCCTAAAGTTAGGTTTCGTAAGGCAAGGTACGAAGCATCTTGAATATTTGAACCGTGAGCATTTCTGGTCTCTTCATAAAATTGACCGGTAGTATCTCGAATACCATCGCCATTGGCATCAAAACTATCTCGTAATCTACCGCCAAATTGTGATTCAAAATAGATGGGGTCGAGGTTATAAACCTCAGCACCTTCAGAACCTTGAAACTGAAATGACATATCAAAATTCTTATAATTCAAATTGCTTGACAAGCCATAGTAAAAATCTGGGGTAGCTGATCCTAATTTGACAAAATCACCTTCGGGGGTAATTTCACCATCACCGTTTTGATCAACAACATACCATTCTGAACTACTAAATCCTATATTTCGTGTTGGATCGGCGATATGAATACTTTCCACTTGCCCTGTTACCGCATAACCCCACATTTCACCAAGTTCTCCTCCTACACGATTTCTAAATTCAGGACCTCTACCACTAGGACCACCATAAACTACCCGAGGCAGTTCGTCCAAACCACCAAGATCGGTGATTTCCTGATTAACGGTGGATAAGTTGGCACTAAGGCTCCAATTAAAGTCTCGTGTTTGTACAATACTTGCATTAAGTAAAAACTCCAAACCAGAACTTGTTATATTGCCACGATTCTGCAGGAATGAAGGTGTACCGTTCACTTCAGAAATACTTTGATTAATCAACATATCGTCAATATCAGAAGTATAATAGTCTACGCCAAGGGAGAAACGGTTATTAAAAAGTCCCAAATCAATACCGTAGTTGGTCTCTGTATTCGTTTGCCATGTCAAATCTGGATTGGCCGGATTATCCGGGATAAGAAATCCAGTACCAAAAGCGGTAGGGGCGGCATTTAAAATACTCAAAGCATCGTAAGCACCTAAGAAAGAGGTAGTTCCTAAAGAACCTCTACTAAATCGAAGTTTAAATTGGCTCAACGTTTCACTATCTTCTAAAAAAGATTCATTGTGTATGTTCCAACCTACAGAAACCGCTGGGAATGTTGCATAGCGTTCGTTGGCCCCAAAACGGGAATCACCATCTCTTCTTACTGAAGCGCTTATCAAATAACGATCGTCATAAGCATATTGGATTCTGCCAAAAACACTTCTTCGGGATATTGTTTGATCAATTTCTTGTGTAATCACATCCGCAGGGTCAAATAAATCATAATTTAAGGGCAGACCAATGGGCACATTCGTTCCTACAGAACTAACTCCTCTAGTATAGTTATTTTGAAGTTCAAAACCAGCTACCACGGCGATATCGTTTTTACCTAAGACCTTTGCATAGTTCAAAGTAGTTTCGCTTAACCAAGAACTTCTTTGAATATTAGAGACATCCAAATCAGATTGATTGGAACGTTCCCGAGAATCTGCCAAGGTACCTTGATAATAATAGGTCCTTGTAGATCTATAATCACCACCTAGAACAGTTTTTAATCGTAAACCATCTAAGACCTCAACTTGGAAATATGAACTTACATTACCAAAATAATTTCTAACAGTTCTGTCAGCAAACCCTAATTTAGCTGCCGGGCCGGAATCTCCAGTTCCACCGATACCATTTTGTTCTCTGCCATAATGCCAATCGTGGAAAATATCTCCTGGCTGCAAGGTAAAAATACTTGAGTTGATATTACCTGTTCCTCTATAGCCTTGGTCGAATGTATTGGCAAATGCACCTGGAATATTGGCTCCTCCGGTGGCATTAAACAATGCTTGCCGCTGCGCATCCAATTGTTGTGCAAATGCAATTGAGGCATCTGTATGAAAAATTGGACTTATACTATAAGCTCTT
>JBARUM010000714.1:0-2531 GCA_049645725.1 Maribacter sp. | reverse complement strand
TGGTGAGGGGGGACTTTGATACCTTGGAAAAGGAAATTCTTTCAAAAGGCTGGCCGCTATTGAGTAAAGTCAGGAATCGTTTTTTATTCGTGTTGGATGAGGGAGATGCCAAAGCGGATGCCTATTTGTCGAAATTTCCAAACCTAAAAGGGGCTGCATTATTTCTAAATAAGGAGGAAGGCAATTCCAATGCGGGGTTCCGTATTGTAAACGACCCCATCAAAGATTCTGATAAGATAAAAACCTTAGTAGAAAAAGGGTATATGGTACGTACCCGTGCAGATGCCAATACCATCGAAGCACGAACTAACGACTTCAGCAGGTTTGAAAAGGCAAAAGCATCTGGCGCACAGGTTATTACTACCGATTATTATATTCCTAGCAAATTATTCCCTTCCAATTTCAAGGTTGTTTTTAAAGATGGAAGCTATGAAAGAATACAAGAAAAAAGCTAGCCCGTTGTAACCATATGAAATACAATTCTTTGGAATTCTATCTTGCGAGTTTTTTAATTTTGATTTTTTTTACTGATGTTCACTCACAAAAGGGTGAAATCAAAATAGCTTTTATGGCTGATGTGCATTTGTCGGATGTTTATGGCACATTGAATGATATTGGTTTTAAAGGTATTCTGAATCCTAAAAATGGAAAATATGGTATAATCCGCTCCATGGACGCGCAATTGCATTCCACTCGCTTGTTCAATGAAAATTACTTTGTGTTCAAAGCTGCTTTGGATGATGCCGCAAAAAGAGGGATTAAAATAATTGCCCTTCCAGGGGATTTTAGTGACGATGGACAACCAATTAATATTAGGGGCCTGAACAGAATTCTAGAAGAGTATTCTGAAAAGCACGGAATGTCATTCTTCTTGACCACAGGAAACCACGACCCCACAAGACCTTTCGCAGATAAGGGAGGAAAACCTGATTTTTTAGGGAAAGGCGGAAAGACACAGCCCATTATGAGCGAAATGGGTATGTACGATTCTAATCCTGACAAAGAACACCATGTTTTAATCAGTGAGGATGTTAGGGAGCTAGGGTATGAAGAAATCGTTAAAGGACTGTGGTCGCATGGATTCTTTCCTAAAAGTGATTATCCCTATTGGGAAACACCATTTTCTGATTATCGGTACGAGGATTATGGCTTAGAAAAAGCTACTAGGGCATCGCTTTTAGAAAATAGGATGTATCAACAAGATTCGAATACAACTTCGTTCGATGTTAGTTACTTGGTAGAACCCGTCGATGGAATTTGGCTATTAGCCTTGGATGCGAATGTTTATGTTACCAAAGTAAATTCTTCCGAATATCAAGGAACGGGAATCGGATATAATCAAGTATTAAAATATAAAAGACACTTAATTAGTTGGACAAGAAAAGTCGCTGAAGAAGCCAAAAGGTTGAACAAGACCTTGATTGCATTTAGCCATTACCCGATAGTAGATTTTAACGATGGGGCATCCGAAGAAATCAAACTGCTATTCGGGGATAGCGGTTTGCAATCACATCGTATTCCAGATAAAGAAGTGGCTGAGGTTTTTGCTGATACCGGGTTGAAAATCCATTTAGGAGGTCATATGCACCTCAACGATATCGAGGTGCATACTTCTGCAAACGGAAATACATTGACCAACGTACAAGTACCTTCTTTGGCAGCTTACAAACCGTCCTATACAATAATAGCCAGCGTTAGCGCAGATGAAGTGCTGAAATTGAGTACTGTAGTTTTGGATACAGTTCCTAAATTCGACACGTTTTTCGAATTATATCACAAGGAACATGAGTACCTAAAATCTATAGGAAAGCAAGGATTATGGAAAACTGAAATACTAACTTCAGAAGATTACATTGACTTTACGAAATGGCATTTGAAAGAGTTGGTTCGTTTACGCTTGATGCAGGAATGGCCGGAAAAACTAAAAAATTTACTTTTGGCCTTGAACGGGGATCAACTGTATGTACTTCTTCACTCGGACCTTGGGTTTTCCGAGAGTGATTTCGATGACAATATAGAAAGCATAGAACAAAAACCTGGGTGGAAAAAAGCTAGGGGGATTTCCGAGAAAGAACTTCAGCAAAAAGGCTTGCATTTAAAGGATTTAGCAAATTGGAATGGGAGCGATCTTATCTATGATTTTTATAGGATACGTAGTGCCGATACAATGGCATTCGATGATATAGGGGCCAATAGAATCATGCAATATCTAAACTTATTCAAAGAAAGAAAATCAGTAGTTGTTACCCCAAATAAGTACCTGAAGGAGCTGAAGATTTTCTCACGAATATTTTTGAAATCAATGAATGGACTGACCACAAATAAATTAGAGATAAGCGTTACTAAAATTTAGGAGTAAGAAATTAACGATTTCAAACAGAGAACAGATCGTCCCTCTTTTGCTAGAAATCTGAAATTAAATTTAGTTATCAAGTTATTTTTTGTCGTGTAGTATCATCAGTTTTCAGATTTGGTAATACCGGAAATCATTTGCTATATTGGGATCTATGAACGTTATCTACATCGAAAAA
>JBARUM010000713.1:0-2747 GCA_049645725.1 Maribacter sp. | reverse complement strand
CGGTTACCGCGCCTATAGAACCTCCAAAATAGCCATCGGAAATACACTCCCAAGAATTCCCGGCATCCACTGTCTTCCAAACACCACCGCCAGCTGTTCCCATGTAATATAAGTTCGGATTATTGTTTACTCCTGTTGCAGTGCCAGCTCTACCGCCTCTGAACGGGCCCAATAAACGCCATTCCATTCCATTGTAAAGTGATTCTTGGTAGGTTAAACCTATATTTTTGTTCTTTTTCCGTTGCCCTTCTACGTTTTGGAAGGGAAAGAAAAAAAGTACTGCGACAATGACTAAAAGGTATAGGTTCTTCATTATTTATGGATTATTTAATTAACATCCTTAAAAATAATAATATTTTGTGTCGAGATTGAAAGAATGTCTTAGTATTCTTTTTTGTTTTGGTCAGCCCAAACTCAATTTTTCTGGCACTCAGACCTCGAAAATCATGGGGCCCTAATTTTAAAGTTTAATTTTTAGTATACATTTGTATCCATAAAATAAGGTTAATGGCCAAGAATCTAGTAATAGTGGAGTCTCCTGCAAAGGCAAAGACGATAGAGAAATTTTTAGGAAAAGATTTTAAGGTAGAGTCCAGTTTTGGACATATAGCAGATTTACCATCAAAAGAATTGGGAGTTGATGTTGATAATGATTTTGAACCTAAATATATAGTTGACAAGGACAAAAAGGCACTGGTCAAAAAATTAAAAGATCTTGCAAAAAAAGCTGAAATTATTTGGTTAGCAAGTGATGAGGATCGTGAAGGAGAAGCTATTTCTTGGCATTTGGCGGAGGAGCTTGGTTTAGATAAGAAAAAGACCAGGCGTATTGTTTTTAACTCTGTGACAAAAACGGCCATTCAAAAAGCCATTGAAAACCCTAGAGAGATTAATTTTAATTTAGTCAATGCTCAACAGGCTAGGCGAGTGTTAGACCGTTTGGTAGGATATCAACTGTCACCTGTTTTGTGGAAGAAAATAAAACCTGGATTATCGGCTGGCCGCGTACAATCTGTAGCGGTTAGGCTTATTGTAGAAAGAGAAAGAGATATTGAAGCATTTACGCCAGAGGGTTCTTTTAGGGTTGCCGCTCAGTTTCAAACAGGCGACGGTAACATCTTTAGTGCTAAATTGAACAAAACTTTTGCTACGCAGAAAGAAGCTGAGACATTTCTTGCTAAAAATATCAGTGCTAGTTTCTCTGTAAGTAAGTTGGATAAAAAACCTGCAAAAAAGTCTCCATCTGCACCATTTACAACATCAACATTGCAACAGGAAGCTTCCAGAAAGTTATATTTTTCTGTTGGTAGAACAATGCAGGTGGCGCAAAGACTCTACGAGGCGGGACTTATTACCTATATGAGAACGGATAGTGTAAATTTATCCGGAGAAGCAATTAATGATGCAAAAGAGGCCATTATAAAGAACTACGGGGAGAAGTATAGTAAGGTTAGAAATTTCAAAGGAAAATCTAAAGGTGCTCAGGAAGCTCACGAAGCCATAAGGCCGACCGAAATGCAAAACCAATCACCGTCCTTGGAAAGAGATCAATCTAAATTGTACGACCTTATTTGGAAAAGAACGGTAGCCTCTCAAATGAGTGATGCCCAATTGGAGCGCACCAATGTAAAAATTAAAGCGGATAAGCATACAGAAGAATTTACGGCAAATGGTGAGGTTATAAAATTTGATGGATTTCTTAAAGTGTATATGGAAGGTTTGGATGACGAGGACGTTTCGGAAGAACAAGAAGGTATGCTGCCATCAATGAAGAAGGGAGAAGCTTTACAAAATAATTTTATTTCCGCCACTGAACGTTTTACAAGACCCCCATATCGTTTTACAGAAGCTTCTTTAGTTAAAAAGCTGGAGGAACTCGGAATTGGAAGGCCGTCTACCTATGCGCCTACAATATCTACCATAGTAAATAGGGGATATGTAGAGAAAGGTACCGTTGAAGGTACGGAAAGAAAGTATGTGCAATTGGTTTTGGAATCCAATAATATAGAAAGCAAAAACCTCACTGAAAATGTAGGCTCGGACAAGGGAAAAATGGTGCCTACAGATATCGGTATGATTGTGACTGATTTCCTCGTTAGTAATTTTGCGAACATCCTGGATTACAACTTCACGGCTCAAGTAGAAGAGGATTTTGATGAAATAGCCTCGGGTGATGAAGATTGGAAGAAAATGATGAAAAACTTTTATAAAGATTTTCGTCCAAATGTTCTTGATGTAGAGGAAAATGCAGATCGGGCCAGCGGTGAACGTATTCTTGGAAAACATCCTAAATCTGGAAAGCAAGTCTCCGTAAGATTAGGAAGATTTGGACCTATGGTACAGGTTGGGACCGTTGATGATGAAGAGAAACCTACTTTTGCCAGTCTCTTACCAGACCAATCTTTAAATACAATTACATATGAGCAGGCCATGGATCTTTTTAAACTGCCTAGAAAACTAGGAGTATACGAAGGAGAGGAAGTAGAGGCCAATGTAGGGCGTTTTGGGCCCTATGTAAAATTCGGGAAGAAGTTTATTTCTATGGAACAAAGTGATGATGCCATGGAGATTACCATGGATCGTGCCATAGAATTGATTATAGCAAAACAGA
The DNA here is from genome assembly GCA_049645725.1 of Maribacter sp. Taxonomy (GTDB): domain Bacteria; phylum Bacteroidota; class Bacteroidia; order Flavobacteriales; family Flavobacteriaceae; genus Maribacter. The sequence continues at coordinate 136 of JBARUM010000713.1, read as the reverse complement.
AAGCAGATGCTCCTGTAGCGCAATATGAAGGTAAGGACGTGCAAAAAGGCACGGGACGTTTTGGTCCTTTTATAAAGTGGGACGGTATGTTCATTAACGTGAACAAGAAGTACGATTTTGATAATCTCTCTTACGA
>JBARUM010000712.1:0-2087 GCA_049645725.1 Maribacter sp. | reverse complement strand
ATTTCATGCATTACAAAAATACAATCTGTAACGTCTTTACCCAATAGTTTCTTCTACTATTTGGCGTTTAAAACCCTAAGCATCGTGTGGCTTTTGTTTATAGTTTCTTCCCATTCTTTTTCTGAATCGGAGTCTTTGGTAACTCCACCCCCAACATAAATAAAGGCAAGGGCATCAACTATCTGTATACAACGTAGGTTAACAAATAATTCTGTGGATTTTTTGATAGCACGGTATGCACCATTCTCGACATTACGACTATTAGAGTTCCTTTTCTTTTCCGAAGTAAAGTTCAATTCTCCAAGGAAACCGGTATAAAATTCCCGGTCATAATTTTCATTTTCCAAAATAAAACTCTTACTGCTTTCTTTCGGCAGCCCGCATACCGCAGGTGTTGGATGCAACCGCACAATTATATCCGGAAGTAAATCTGGCTTAACCTTTCCAGAAATACTAGTCTTCAAATGCAACAGACCACCTGCCCTTACGGTTGATACATCAGAAACCGAAATGGTGGTCACCACATCTTTAAGTGCATTATGAATATAATCCGTAACCAATTGTTGTTCATATTTTTCCTTTTGACCCCAAATAGGCTGTAAATCCCCATGATAAGCCTGTGTACCCGCCAGAGCATTGGTCGTTATAGTATCGTTATCTAGACTTAAAAATTTCTCCGGGGTCGCACCCAACCATAAACCCACTTTTGGATGGTACCATAAATAGCAAAATGCGGTGGGATAACTAGCCAAAAGCTTTTGAAAAATAAGTGTTGGATTTAGCTTAACCTCCGCCCGTATTGCCCTGGAAAGTACTACTTTCTTAAAACTATCGCCTTTAATTTCCTTTATGCCCTTTTCTACCAAGTTGATATGAAAATTCTTTTCTTCTTCTGAATAATAAGGCTCAACCCTACTCTCATCAACTAAGCCATTTGCAATACCTGAAAATTCAGTAATATCAATAATATCAGCCTTTAAGAGTATCGCAGGTTTTCTGGTATCAAAAGGAGCAAAAACAAAACCACTCTCTTTAAAATCTTTAACTTCATGGAGCGCAGCACTATTTTGAAATACAGCTTTTACACTGTTTTCATTAGGCTTGCGGTAGGCAACAAAAGGCAGGTTAGCCTTATAGTGATTCTTAATATTTCCTATAAAATCAGAAAACATGCTTATTTTCTGGGTAAAGAAATGGTAGTTAATTTACAGAGGGATATCAGGTTATCCTCCGCGTCCGTTATACGTATATGCCAAAGCTGGGTTGTTCTGCCCTTGTGAACTATGTGAGCCTTTGCATATACAAAACCTTCGCGTATGCTCTTAACGTGGTTAGCGGAAATTTCCAGACCTCGTACAAAAAGTTTTTCCCCGTCTAAAAAAACAAAAGAAGCCATACTACCAACGCTCTCTGCCAGTGCAACGGAGGCTCCGCCATGCAAAACCCCGTCTGGTTGGTGAACCTTAGGTGTAACGGGCATTTTAGCTACCAAAAAGTTCTCTCCAACATCTATATATTCTATTTCCAAAGTTTCCATCATCGTATTTTTAGATGATGCGTTGCATACTTTTAGAATTTTATCTTTGTAATCCTCCATTGCCATTTTTTTGTAAAATTAAGGAATAGGAAACCAAGTACCTCAAATGAGGTGATTAGAATTTGTATGAGAGAGACCACCAAAAGTATTACCTACAACAGCACAAATACTTACGAAACACTAAATGAACTAACCGGTAAAACAAAAAATATCTGGATTGTTTTCCATGGTATTGGCTATTTGAGCCGTTATTTTTTGAAGTATTTTGATGAACTTCCAAGAGAAGAGAACTATATTATAGCTCCACAAGCTCCTTCAAAGTATTACTTGAAAAATGAATACAAATATGTAGGTGCGAGTTGGCTTACAAAAGAAAATACGGATCAGGAAATTAAAAATGTGTTATCCTATATGGATGCTCTTTTGGAAGCGGAACAAATTTCTGAAAACAGTAATTTGATAGTTTTCGGATTTTCACAAGGCGTCTCCATTGCATTGCGCTGGCTGGCAAAAACAAAGTTGAATTGTTCTAAGCTAATTCTTTACGCAG
>JBARUM010000711.1:0-4255 GCA_049645725.1 Maribacter sp. | reverse complement strand
AGAAAAGGGCAAGGATTCCAAATACAGAGACTGGTTTTCTAATTTAGATTTTTCCAAAAAAGGCAATCATGGTGATGGTTTTACCTATGACGGTTGGCATGGACATTACCAATTGGTGGAATTCAACCTAAAAAATAAAGAGGTACAGGCGTATCTATTTTCAGCGTTAGCAGCTTGGATAGACCAGTACCAAATAGACGGATTGCGTTTGGATGCAGCCGATGTGATCGATTTGGTTTTTTTAAAGGAGCTGACTGCCTTTTGCAAAACCAAAAAGTCTGATTTCTGGTTGTTGGGCGAAGTCGTGTTCGGGGATTATAGGGAATGGGTCAAGGAAGGTATACTGGACTGTGTGACCAACTACGAATACCACACTCCTTTGAACGACAGTTTTAATCAGCGTGATTTTGGTCATATTGCCAGAATATTACGACGTCAATTTGGTCCCAAAGGAATTTATAGAGACATTACAATGTATTCCTTTGTGGATAATCATGATGTAGACCGCGCTGCAAGTGCCTTGTTGGAACCTGCGCATCTCTTTCCGCTATACCTGTTGTTGTTTACGCTGCCCGGAATTCCAGCGATTTATAATGGGAGCGAATGGGGTTTTGAAGGAAAAATAGATAATGGTAAACATGATGCGCTACGCCGGGAAATCAATCTTGAAAATTTTGATGAACAGGCTAAGCACCCATTGCTTTTAGATGCTATTCAACGATTTACCACGCTACGTAGTACTTCGGTTTGCTTGCAAAAAGGTAAGTACCAAGAATTGCAAGTGCGCAAAGAACAGTTGGTATTTGTGCGTGCTACGGAAACCAATTTTGTGATTTGTATGGTCAATGCCTCAAGGCATTCGGTTCAAATTAAAATTGCCATGCGCGAGTGCTCCGCTACCTACTATAAAGACCTCTTGAATACGGAAGATACGTTTCAAGTTAAAGAAGGTTTCCTTCATTTGGAAATTCCTTCTTGCTGGGGGCGGGTGTTAGCTCCCTTGGATTAATCCTAGTAGAAGGGCTGTTTTTTTATCATTCTCACAGAATAAGGGGTAACTATTATCATTTCTTTACTACGTATAAATACGTAATTTTATAATTTGCATACTGCTATTGATGAGTTATGGGTATGCAGAAAAAGAAAATAGAAAAAACAATTTGTAGCTATTGCGGTGTTGGCTGTGGTATCGATGTAACGGTAGATGTCAAAGGAACTATTGCAGTACAGGGAGACGCCGACTACCCTTCGAACAAGGGCATGCTCTGCTCTAAAGGCAGAAACCTGAACTACGTAGCACAGGATACCACAGATCGTATTTTATATCCGGAAATGCGCTGGAGCAGAAACCATCCTTTACAGAAAGTTTCTTGGAATACCGCTCTTGAACGTGCGGCTGCGGTTTTTAAGAGCATCATTGCCAAGTACGGCCCGGATAGTGTGGGGTTCTATGTATCAGGCCAATGCCTTACCGAGGAATATTACCTCGCCAATAAAATTATCAAAGGCTTTATTGGTAGTAATAATATCGATACCAACTCTCGTTTGTGTATGAGCTCTGCGGTAGTGGGATATAAAAAAACAGTAGGGGAGGACTCCGTTCCCATTTCCTATGCGGACATAGAACTGGCCGATACTTTCTTGATTGCAGGTGCTAATCCTGCTTGGTGCCATCCCATCCTTTACAGACGTTTGGAACAGCACAAAGCGGATAATCCAGAGGTGAAGGTCATTGTGGTAGACCCGCGAAGAACACAAACTGCCGCTGCGGCCGATTTGCATTTGCAAATACTGCCAGGCACGGATGTAATTCTTTTTAATGCCATTGCTCGTTGGCTCATTGAAAAACGAAAGATAGATAAGTCTTTCATTAAAAAACATACCGTAAATTTTGAGGCGGTAAAGGAAATGGCCTTTTCACTTTCCATTCGGCAAGCGGCTGAGAAATGTGGTATTCCTGCTTTAGAAATCCGTAAGGCAGCACAGTATATTGGAGAGGCCAGTGCGTTCCTCAGCATGTGGACGATGGGACTGAACCAAAGCGTCATTGGGGTTTCCAAAAATCTTTCGCTTTTGAATCTATCCCTGTTGACTGGTCAGATAGGAAAACCAGGCTGTGGTCCGTTTTCATTAACGGGACAACCCAATGCCATGGGCGGGCGTGAAGTAGGAGGAATGGCCAATCTATTGGCCGCTCATAAAGATTTGGGTAATCCTGCACATAGAAAAGAAGTATCCGATTTTTGGGGCGGAAAAGAAATAAAAGGGGAACCGGGCTATACCGCTACCGAAATGTTCGATGCTTTGGAAAAGGGAAAACTCAAGGCCATTTGGATTATTTGTACGAACCCGGCCGTGAGCATGCCCAATGTACATAAAGTGGAACGAGCCTTGAAAAATGCTGCTTTTGTGGTGGTACAGGATATCTCGCACAAATCGGAGACTACCAAGTTTGCGGACCTGCTTTTACCCGCCGCCGGATGGTTGGAGAAGGAGGGCACGATGACCAATTCCGAACGTAGAATCAGCTATTTGCCCAAAGTAATAGATCCTCCCGGGGAAGCCCTACCCGATGTTGAAATCCTTTGGCGTTTTGCACAAGCTATGGGTTTTAAAGGTTTTGATTATACCAGTGCAAGCGAGGTGTATGACGAGCATTGTCTATTGACCAAAGGCACCAATATTGATATTTCAGGGCTTAGTTATGAGCGCCTACAAAAGGAAGGTAGTTTCCAATGGCCGGTTCCGCATGCCAAACATCCTGGTACGCCGCGCTTATTTACGGATTTTGAATTCCATACCAATGATAAGAAGGCGCATTTTAATGCCCCACAAAGCTTGTATAACAAGTCCGAGGAAACCAGTGCGGACTTCCCTTTGATATTAAATACAGGAAGGGTACGCGACCAATGGCATACCCGTACCAAAACGGGAAAAGTAAAGCGTTTGTTGACCCACATTCCCCAGCCCTATCTAGAAATGAATAAGGTTGATGCCTATCTCCGAAAACTTAAGGAGGGCGATGTAGCGATCATAAAAAGCCTCAGAGGAGAAGTGCAGGTGAAGGTAAAGGTCAATTCGGATATTCGAGATGGGGTCGTGTTTTTGCCGATGCATTGGGGAAAGGTATTGAACAACGATTTTGGTAGGGCCAATAATATCACCAATGATTTGGTAGACCCGGTTTCCAAAGAGCCCGATTTTAAATACTGTGCGGTACAGGTTGAAAAATATGAAAAACAAAAACAAAAATTAGTCATTATTGGCGCGGGTGCCGCTGCTTATCGTTTTATACAGTCCTACCGGGAAAAGAATACCAATGATGAGTTGCATATTTTTTCCATGGAGAAGGACCCTTTTTATAATCGGGTTTTACTACCTGAATATGTTAGTGACGAGCTTTCTTGGGAGTCTTTGGAAAAATTAAAGAACGGAGAGCTCCAAAAATTGAATATTACTCTTCATCCCGGAATAGGAATTATAAAAATTGACAAAACCTCAAAAAAGGTCACGGATATCAATGGTACCGAACATTCCTACGACCTCCTTATTATGGCGACTGGAAGTCGTGCCTTTGTACCCAGTGATGTGAAAATGGATATGCCGGGCCGCTTTACCATGCGTGAACGAGGTGATGCGGATAAGCTGAAGCAGTATCTGTTGCAAACGGAGCTACCTGCAGAAGAACAGCACGTGGTCATTGTGGGTGGTGGGCTTTTGGGACTTGAACTTGCTGCAGCTCTTAAGAAAATCAATGTCAACATCAGTATCATACAGCGTGCTCCGCGTTTAATGGAGCGTCAACTAGATAATATTGCAAGCCGATTATTGGCAGAGGATGTTGTGGAAAGAGGTATCCAGATTTATTTTGATAACGAAGTAAGTACCGTATTTGAAGAAAAGGAAACTCCAAACTCTTTATTGGTGAATTTAAAGACGGGCCGAACCATACAATGCAATGCGATTGTTTATGCCATAGGAACCCGGCCCAATATTGAGTTAGCAAGACGAGCCAATTTAGAAACACGTCGAGGTGTACAGGTCAATTCCTATTTACAGACCAGTGACGCCTCTATTTTTGCTTTAGGAGAAATCGCGGAATTCGATAATTCGCTCTTCGGAATAACTTCTGCCGCGGAACAACAGGCAGATATAGCTGCCAATTATATTTTGGGCGACTTAAGCAGTCTCTACAATGGTTCTGTGTTAATGAATATCCTAAAGTTCGAAAACCTTGATTTATGTAGTATTGGAA
>JBARUM010000710.1:0-11990 GCA_049645725.1 Maribacter sp. | reverse complement strand
GGAACGGTAGATTTTGTAACCTCGGACCATACACCTTTGAATATTGAATTGAAACAAGTAGAATTCGATAATGCAGATTACGGTACCATTGGCCTAGAAAGTATGTTCGGAGTGTTGAACAACATTTTCGACCTTGAAAAATCCATAGACTTACTTACTAAGGGAAGAAAAACATTCAACATTAAGGAACCAATGCTAAAAGAAGGAGATGAGGCTTCTTTGACCTTTTTTGACCCAACAAAGGAATATGAATTTTCGATGGATGATATTTACAGTACATGCAAGAATAGTCTTTTCTTGGGGAAGTCCTTAAAGGGAAGAGTGCTAGGTAGCTTGGCTAACAACAGTTTAATCTTAAATTCCTAAATAATTGATGGAAGAGAAAGCCCTCAAAGGAAAAACAACCGCCATAATAGCCTATTTTACACTTTTAGGGGCTTTAATTGCTATTACTATGAACCTAGAACCAAAACATGCCTTTGCCCGTTTTCATATACGGCAGGCTTTTGGTCTGCATATTATATTCTTGGGCTGCGCTTTGTTTTTGAGCAAGTGGTTTAATGAATATGCTTTTTATGGCTTATATCTTTTCTATTTCATACTTTGGATATATGGCTTCTTGGGAGCATTAAGCAATAAAAAGCAACCCGTGCCTGTGCTTGGACCCTATTTTCAAAAATGGTTCAAATTCATTCAATAATAAAATATGACCACTGCTCCCCTTTCATTAGAACAGGTTATCCGCCCATCTAATAATACTAACGGCAAGCCACCTGTGCTTTTTATGCTTCATGGATATGGCAGTAATGAAGAAGACCTTTTTTCGTTTGCGGGCGAACTACCCGAGAAATTTTGTGTCATTTCCATACGAGCCCCATATTTATTGCAGCCTATGGGTTATGCTTGGTACGCCATTAATTTTGATGCGGAAAAAGGAAAGTGGAGTGATGACGAACAGGCAGCAACATCTCGAGATAAGATCGTGAACTTTATTCATGAAGCCTGCGAAACTTATGGTTTAGATGATAAAAACGTAACGCTGCTAGGGTTCAGTCAAGGCACTATATTAAGTTATGCAGTAGCAATTTCGTATCCTGATAAAGTTAATAATGTAGTGGCCCTTAGTGGTTATATAAACGAGAAGATTTTGGTAGATGGTTTTAGGCAAAAAGATCATTCAGAAATAAGCATCTATGCATCCCATGGGCAAGTGGACCAAGTGATTCCTGTTGCATGGGCGCAACGTGCCCCTAAGTTCTTAAAGGAACTGGAAATAGACCATACTTATGAAGAATTCCCTGTAGGACATGGCGTTAGCCCGCAAAATTTTTATGCATTAAAAAAATGGTTAGAGAAAAAAATCTAATTGTTTCTGGTGTACAACAAATGATCGATCAAGGTAAAATCAACCCCTAAGTCGTCCTTCAATTCATATTTAATAAGAAGTTCTCCCCAGTATTTACCATCTGAGAAATCCGCTAAAATCCATTTGTGGTTTAGGGTTTTTATTTTATTTATTTTAAAATCATTCTGCATTCCTTCGTATGGAACTAGGGGGTTATCACCTTGGGATTCATTGGTCTCCAATAACTTATCGGAAATATAGCCAGTTGGGTTTTCAAACCCTAAATAATCATAATATGCCAAGGCATCATCATTATTTTCTAAAGAAAAGTACTGCATTTCCAAAACTTGCAGTCTGGAATCCTGCACAGAATCTTGCAGTGCAGCGATTTCGCTCTTTAGAGCTTGTATGGATTTATTGTTAGCATCAACTATTTTTCCACTGCTCACAAAGAGGTAAAGTCCAATCAATGCTGCAAAAATGAATAGATAGAGAAAAATTTTATCCTTCATACTTATAAGGTTAAGGTTAGATTATCATAAGCCAAATGTACATTTTCCGGAAGATTTTGTTCAACTTCTGCATGAAAACCCAATAAATGACTAATATGGGTGAAATAAGCTTTTTCCGGATTTACCTTTCGCACAAAAGCAAGAGCTTCTTCAAGATTGAAGTGGGAATGATGGGGTTCCATTCTTAATGCGTTTACTACCAATATCTTAGATCCTTTTATTTTTTCTATTTCTTTGGCTTTTACAGACTTCACATCTGTTAAGTACGTAAAGTCCCCTACTCTATAGCCAAAGACCTGAAGACGATTGTGATGAGCCTCAATTGGTATAATAGTTCTCCCTCCTAATTCTAATATCTCATCATTTTTTACTTCATTTATTGCCACAGCCGGAGCTCCTGGATATCTATTTTTTGAATCAAAAATATAATCGAATCTTTTCTTTAGTGATTTGATTACACGCTTATGGGCATATATGGGAATATCACCTTGCCTAAAAAAGAAGGGTCTAATATCATCTATCCCGGCAGTATGGTCTGAATGCTCATGTGTGAATATAATTCCATGAAGTTTTGCAACATTGTTGGTCAGCATTTGCTGTCGGAAATCTGGACCGCAATCTATTACAAAGTTATAATCATCCCAGGATAAAAGTACAGAAACACGTAATCTTTTATCTTTTATATCATCACTTAGGCATACTGGATGTGTGCTCCCAATTATGGGAACGCCTTGTGAAGTTCCAGTTCCTAAAAAAGTAATTTTAAGGGCATCTGTCATCTTTGCAAATTTAAACCTTATTTCGCTACTAAGTCCAATGAAATAAAAGGCGGTATACACCAAAATAGGATGAACTAGCAGAAAAGAATGCTACAAAAGGGGCCATCCAAAACTAATTATAAATTTTTGTAACTATAAGAGATTAGATAGCATGATCTTTATAACTTTGTGAAAAGCAAATAAACAAACATGGCTTCAGTTTTAAAGCGAGATCCCGCCTTCGAGAATATTCCATCAATTAAGGCCAAAACGTTAAGAATAAACCTAAATCCAGACATATATGGCACTTTTGCTGAAATTGGAGCTGGACAAGAAACTGCTAGACATTTCTTTAGGTCCGGCGGTGCCTCTGGCACAATAGCCAAAGCCATGAGCGCTTATGACAAAGACTTTAGTGACGCCATTTACGGAGTAGAAAAAGATGGTCGTTATGTTACCCAAGCACGTCTAAAGACAATGCTTTCCCATGAAATGAACCTTATGGAAGAGCGCATAAGCAGGGTGAATCATCCTGAAAGATTGTTTTTTTCCTATGCAAATACGGTCGCTACCATAGATTTTTCTAAACGCTATAAAGGTCACGGTTGGGTTGGCATACGCTATCAACTAGATCCAAATCAGAAAGAGTTCGATGAAATTATTCTTCATATACGCTTTAAACAAAATGAAGCGCGGTTACAACAAGAAACTCTGGGAATTCTTGGTGTTAACTTAATTTATGGAGCATTTTACAAGTATGACAGGCCTAAGAAAATGCTTAAATATTTGTATGATCATATTGATAAGGATACGGTAGAAATTGATATGGTAAACTTTAATGGTCCTAGTTTTAAAGATGTGGATAATAGGTTGATGAGTCTTCAGCTCATTAGAAACGATATGACGGATGCCGTTATGTTTGGTCCGGATGGTAACAATCTTTTACCGGCTGCCGTACTCTATAAGAAAAACATTCTTGCGTTGCGTGGGAGTTTTAGACCGGTTACAAAGGTGAATCTGGATATGTTTCAGAAATCTCATGATATTTTTATTCGGGATCCACAGGTTGATCAGAATAATAGTATCGTTATTTTTGAAATAACCCTATCTAACCTAAAGGCCTCTGGTGAGATTGATGAGCAGGACTTTATGGGTCGCGCAGAACTTTTATGTTCTTTAGGGCATTCTGTAATGATTTCCAAGTTTCAGGAATATTACAAGTTGGTAGAATATTTTAATAACTATACTAAAAACCGTATTGGGCTTACCATGGGTGTCAACAATTTAGTGGATATTTTTGATGAAAAATACTATCGACATCTAAGTGGTGGGATTTTGGAGGCTTTTGGAAAATTGTTTTTCAAAGATTTACAGGTTTATCTTTATCCGATGAAAAATCCGGACACAGGTCAGGTAATGACGAGCAATAATATAAAAGTTCATCCTAGAATGAAGGAACTCTATAAGTTCTTCAAATACAATGGCAAAGTCATGGATATTATTGACTACGAGCCTGAAATTATGCATATTTTCTCTCGTGATGTCTTAAAGAAAATTATGAACGGTGAAGACGGCTGGGAGGAAATGTTACCAGAAGGTATTGCAGAAATAATAAAACAAAAGAAACTCTTTACCAAAAAGAGCTTAGAAGAAAAAAAAGAAAAAGTCTAGAAGAGGAAAAGCCCCTTAAAAGGGGCTTTTTTCGTTTACCCTAATAGCTGGGCTGCATGATCTTTTGTTTTTACTTTCTCGATAACATTGGTCACTTCGCCCTTGCCGTTGATGACAAAAGTCTTTCTGTGTATGCCATCGTACTCCCTACCCATAAACTTTTTTGGACCCCAAACTCCAAAAGCATTGATAACCGTGTGATCCTCATCCGCTAATAATGGAAATGGAAATTGATATTTGTTTTTAAAATTGGATTGCTTTTTCTGGGTATCAGCACTTACCCCTAATAATTCATATCCTTCCGCTTGGAGCTCTTTATAATTATCCCTTAAATTACATGCCTCAGCAGTACATCCCGGAGTATTTGCCGCGGGATAGAAAAAAACAATTAATTTCTTTCCTGAATAATCAGATAAATTAATAGTATTGCCATCTTGATCGGTGGCCGAAAATGAAGGGACTTTGTCTCCTATTTTTAACGTGTTCATGGTTTAATCCTTTTTTATGTTTAACAAATTCTAATCAAAATTAAACAATAAATGACGAAAGCTGACAAAGTAGCCTTCACAATTTCCAAACTACAGGAACTTTATCCGGTTATTCCTGTTCCGCTTACACATAAGGACCCCTATACACTTCTTATTGCGGTCCTACTATCGGCACAGAGCACAGATGTTCGTGTAAATAAAATTACCCCTTTACTTTTCGAAAAGGCCGATAATCCATATGATATGGTAAAAATGTCGGTCGAAGAAATTAGAGAGATCATAAAACCGGTAGGTTTGTCTCCAATGAAATCTAAGGGAATCCATGGATTGTCAAAGATTTTAATAGAAAAATATAATGGAGAAGTCCCCAAACAAATAGAGCTTTTAGAAGAATTCCCTGCCGTTGGTCATAAGACGGCAAGCGTTGTGGTATCACAAGCTTTTGGTATTCCTGCTTTTCCTGTGGACACCCATATTCACAGACTAATGTATAGATGGGGATTTTCTAACGGAAAAAACGTTGTACAAACCGAAAAGGATGCTAAGAGATTGTTCCCAAAAGAATTATGGAATGATTTGCATCTTCAAATAATTTGGTACGGCAGAGATTACTCCCCTGCAAGGGGTTGGAATTTAGAAAATGACATAATTACCAACACTATAGGAAGGAAAAAGGTGCTTGAGGATTACTTTAAAAAGAAAAAGACCCGCTAGTTGCGGGCCTTTGTTTAGTTCAAAAAAGTTTCGAACCTTAGGTCTTTGTACTCAATGTCATAAAGTGCCTGTGAATAACTCAACAAAAAGTTGATTGTTTTAGGGCAAACTTTGTTAAACTCGGTCTGTTCTTGATAATTAGAGTAAATTTTTTCCATATTTCCATTGTTGTTACATTAAATTAACGCAACTAAAATGGAAATATTGTTCGGTGTATTTTTTACCGTTTAATTTGTAAGTACAATATTATTCTTATCTATAATTTTTCTTAGGTTAATTAAGGCGTAACGCATTCTTCCTAAAGCAGTGTTAATGCTTACTCCCGTATTTTCAGAAATTTCCTTAAAACTCATGTCCTTATAAATTCTCATAAGTAAAACTTCTTTTTGATCATCTGGAAGTTCTTCAACTAAATAACGCAAATCTGTATCAATTTGATCTTTTATCAACTGCTTTTCTGCGTTTAACTTATCATCACCGATTACGGAGAATATATTAAAATCATCATTGCCTTCGAACATTGGCATTCTCTTATTTTTCCTAAAATGATCAATAATCAAGTTATGTGAAATACGCATCACCCAGGGTAAAAATTTTCCTTCTTCACTATAAGTGCCTTTTTTAAGGGTCTTAATAACCTTTATAAAAGTATCTTGGAAGATATCTTCGGTAATATCCCTGTCCAAGACCTTAGAATATATAAAACTGGTTATACGTTGATTGTGTCTATTAATTAACACTTCAAGAGCTTTTTCATCACCACTGATATAATCCCTTACTAATTCTGAGTCTTCCATTTGTAATTTCATAATAGTTATTTTCTTTTGATTTAAGATTTGGGAATCTTGTTAGTACTGTTAGTTCGATTATTAAATCTGAGATAAAACTAGAGAAAAGACCTCCTTCAGGAAAAAGTATGTTGTAAAACCACCATTTTTTGATGTGAAACAACGAAAACTTACTTTTCAGTACAATAAATGATGCTGTAGCTAGTTGCGTGGGAAACTTAATACAAGCTTTTATTTAAAATTCACTCCAACTAACAAAGAGTGCTATACCTACTTTTAGGAAAGGCATGCAAAATAAAAACCCCAAAGAAAAGATTCCTTGGGGTGTCATTATTAAATCGATTATGAAATTTAGTTCAGATTGCTCTCAAACTTAATTCCTTTTGCTTTTGTAATTTTAAGGGATTTAGAATAGCTTAACAAGAAATCGATTGTTTCCGGTTTTGCCTTTACTAACTTACATTGGTCTTTTTTCTTTGCGTAAATTTTTTCCATACTACTTTTCTTTTTGGTTCAATTGTAGAACGGTAAGTAGATAAATATAGTAGATCTAATCGACCTTTAACACATTAATTCGTTAAAACAATATTATTGGCCTCAACGAGCTTTCTAAGGTTAATCAAGGCATAGCGCATTCTACCTAGGGCAGTATTGATGCTAACACCAGTATTATCGGAAATTTCCTTAAAACTCATATCCTTATATATTCGCATTTCCAATACTTCTTGTTGATCCTCCGGAAGTTCCTTAATCATGTTCATCAAATCCAAGTCTATTTGATCCTTTATAAGCTGTTTCTCCGCATTTAAACGCTCATCTCCCATCATAGAGAATATATTGAAACTTTCTGTTTCACCATACTTAGGCATTCTATTGTTCTTCCTAAAATGGTCTATAACCAGATTATGGGCAATTCTCATAACCCAAGGAAGAAATTTACCTTCTTCATTATAAGCTCCACGCTTAAGGGTCCTAATTACTTTCATAAAAGTATCCTGAAAAATATCTTCCGTTAATTCACGATCGCCTACTTTGGAGTAAATAAAGCCCGTAAGGCGTGCATTATGACGATTAATGAGTATTTCGATAGCCTTCTCGCTGCCGTTAATATATTCCTTTACAAGTTGGGAGTCTTCAATTCGTAATTCCATAACTTTACTTTAGTGGGTTAAAACTTAGCCCTTGTTCAAAAGAATAAGGGATTTGTGGGTACTATTCTAACTTAAAAAGTAAAAGTGCGCTATAGGCGAATCGATTTTTTAGTGAGCATCAAAGATAGAAAAAAATAAATACTCTAAAAGAAATGTGAAAGTATTCCTTATGAAATAAGGATAAAAGTCTTTTACTGGCTATTGAAAGTGGCATATTGTATCTTTGCAAACTTAGAAAAATATATGCCCTCAATAGCCGAAATAAGCCCAAAAGAAAATATCATCATTAAAGGTGCAAAGCTGCATAACCTAAAGAATATTGATGTCGTTATTCCAAGAAATAAACTTGTTGTAGTTACAGGACTATCCGGTTCGGGAAAATCCAGCCTAGCTTTTGACACCTTATATGCAGAAGGTCAGCGCAGATATGTTGAAAGCCTATCTTCTTATGCGAGACAGTTCTTAGGAAAGTTGGATAAGCCTAAAGTAGATTATATAAAAGGTATTGCACCCGCAATTGCTATAGAGCAAAAAGTAAATTCTACCAACCCAAGATCAACGGTGGGTACTACTACTGAAATCTATGACTACATAAAATTGCTTTATGCCCGTATTGGTAAAACATTTTCACCTATTTCCGGTAAAGAAGTGAAAAAAAATACAGTCACGGATGTTATTAAGCATGTTAAGACATATAAGGATAATACCAAACTGTTACTTCTTGCACCGATAACCATACGGGAAGACAGGGATGCCTTAAAATCACTTCAACTATTTTCAAAACAAGGATATGCCCGTATCAAATACGAGGATAAAGTTTTGAGGATAGACCAAGCCCCGAAGGAAATAGGAAAGGAGTTTTATTTGGTTATAGATCGTATTATTACAAAGGACGACGATGATTTTTATAATCGCTTGGCCAATGCTGTCGACACCACTTTTTTTGAAGGTAAGGGACAGTGCATTATAGAATCTCTGGAAGATAATCAACAGACCTTGTTCAGTAATCAATTTGAGTTGGACGGTATGTTGTTCCTAGAACCCAACGTTCATTTATTCAGTTTTAACAACCCCTACGGAGCTTGTCCCAAATGTGAAGGTTACGGTGATGTAATTGGAATTGATGAAGATTTAGTAGTTCCTAATACCGCGCTATCTATTTATGAGAGTACGGTCTTTCCTTGGCGTGGTGAGAGTATGAGTTGGTACCGGGATCAATTGGTTAACTCGGCCTATAAATTTGATTTCCCTATTCATAAGCCCTGGTTTGAGCTGAATGAAGCGCAACAAAAATTGGTTTGGGATGGTAACGACCATTTTATAGGATTACATAAGTTTTTTGAGACGCTAGAGGAAAAAAGCTATAAAATTCAGAATAGAGTAATGCTCTCCCGTTACCGAGGTAAAACGAAATGCAATAGCTGTAAAGGAAAACGATTACGGCCAGAAACCGATTATGTAAAAGTTGGCGGGAAGTCCATTTCAGATTTGGTAGGCTTATCCATAGCGAAATTGATAGTATTTTTTGGTCAACTAGAACTTAGCAAGAACGATGCTCATATTGCGGACCGTCTGCTGAAGGAAATTAATACACGTTTAGGCTTCCTGGATAAAGTAGGACTCAATTATTTGACCCTTAACCGGAAATCGAACACCTTGTCCGGAGGAGAAAGTCAACGTATTAATTTGGCCACTTCACTGGGAAGTAGTTTGGTAGGTTCCATGTATATTCTAGATGAGCCCAGTATAGGTCTACACCCAAAGGATACGGAAAATCTTGTTGAAGTTTTGATTTCCTTGAGAAATCTGGGAAACACGGTTATTGTGGTTGAACATGATGAAGATATCATGAAGGCGGCAGATGTAGTTATAGATATAGGCCCAGAAGCCGGAACCCACGGTGGGGAGGTAGTAGCCCAAGGAACATTGACAGAGGTTCTAAAATCCACCTCGCTCACAGCTAGTTATCTCAATGGTACCATGAAAATTGAAGTGCCAAAAGAAAGAAGGACCTCTAAAAACCATATAGAAATTAAAGGTGCCAGGGAGAACAACCTTAAAAACATTAATGTAACGTTCCCGTTAGATATGCTAACCGTAGTTACCGGAGTTTCCGGTAGCGGTAAAAGTACTTTGGTCAAGAAACTATTGTATCCTATTATATTAAAAGAAGTAGGTGGGTATGGAGAAAAGGCAGGACAGTTTACTTCTGTATCGGGTAAGTATAGTCATATTAAACATGTAGAATTTGTAGATCAAAACCCCATTGGTCGTTCCTCACGCTCCAACCCGGTAACCTATATTAAGGCCTATGATGATATTAGAAATCTGTATGCTTCACAAAAACTAAGTAAGATTCGTAATTACCAGGCAAAACATTTTTCCTTTAATGTTGATGGCGGCCGATGTGAAAAATGCAAGGGTGAAGGTGAAATTACAGTAGAGATGCAATTTATGGCAGACGTGCATTTAGAATGTGAAACGTGTAACGGTAAACGTTTTAAGAAGGATGTATTGGAAATCACCTTTAGAAATTCTAATATCGATGATGTTCTTAATATGACCATTGACGATGCCATTAAATTTTTTGAAGCCGGGGAACAGAGTAAGATTATAAAGAAACTAAAACCCTTACAGGATGTTGGCCTAGGCTATGTTACCTTGGGGCAGTCCTCCTCTACCCTGTCCGGTGGTGAGGCACAGCGTATAAAGCTTGCTTCGTTCTTAGTAAAAGGAACTACAAAGGACAAGGCACTATTTATTTTTGACGAACCCACTACGGGTCTTCATTTTCATGACATTCAAAAATTACTTAAATCTTTTACGGCGCTAATCAAGAAAGGACATTCCATTGTGGTCATAGAACATAATATAGAATTGATAAAATGCGCTGATTATGTTATTGACCTTGGTCCAGGTGGAGGAGAAAATGGTGGTGAATTATTGGCAGAAGGTACGCCGGAGGAAGTAACAAAAAGTAAAAAGTCTTTCACTGCAAAGTACTTAAAAGAGAAGATATAATTAACTAAAAAAGTTTATTTCATATTTAGAAAATGTAATAAAATAATTTTAATTAATTGATAATCAATTATTTAAAAAATAAATATATTTTTTGGCACGCTGTTTGGTACTAGGTAAGGGAATGTGAATAGTTACATTCGGAATTTAAAACCTTATATCATGAAAAATTTAGTACTCCTTTTTACGGCGATACTTTTAGGCACTACAGGTGTCTTTGCCACAAGTACATTAGAAGATAAGGTTGCAGTACGCAATGCTTATAACTACAACAATTCATTCATTTTTGTTGAGAACGGCATTACGTTTTCAGTATTTCCGGATGGAGAGTTCGATTTTTATATCGAAAATCAAATTTCAGGTAGAAGAAATGGAATAACACTTAACTCCGGCTTTGATTATAGCCCGTTCGTTCAATACGATGATTATGGAGCTGTAATACAAGTTGAGAATGTACCCATATTCTACGATTTCAACGGACGCGTAACCCAAATAGGTGATGTAGATATACGTTATAGAAACGGTAGGGTAAGAAGATTAGGCGGAATGTCGGTATTCTACAATAATAGAGGCTTTTTTGACTACCATACAGGTTTCATTAATATTTACAATAGAAACTATGTGTATAGACCATTTCATAGGTGGTTCGCAAGACCGGCATTAGGATTTAGCTTGGTGCTGAACAGACCTTACAGAAGATTTTATACTCCTATAAGATACACGTATTACAATCCTTATAGGAATAATTTTAGAAGGTCCTACGCTCAAATAGGTAGAGAGCACAGGTACAACAGGGTACGTAGAGAAAGAGCTAACATCTATCGTAATGATAAAAGAGTGGCGGTTAGGGACAATTCTTTTAGAACCAATAGAAGTGTTGCCAAGCGTGGGAACAATTATAGGACGAACAGAAGCGTAGCGAAAAGAGGTGACGGTTTAAGAACTGGAAGAAGTGTTGCTTCAAACAGTAATGTGCGCTCCAATAGAAACAATGTAGGTAGCACTTCTACGGTGAAGCGCAGTACTACTGTAAAACGCAATAACAATAATGCTATAAGAGAAAACCAGGGTAGAACAGTTACCAAAAGAGAGGTAACCCGAACGCCAAGAAGTACAACGGTAAAACGAAGTACTACTACGTACAAAAAGCCTGCTAATAGGAATACGAATGTTCGTAGTAGCCAAGGTAGAGCCCAAAGAGCGGTTGCGCAGAATAGAACTCAAAGGAGTTCTGTTAGCAGGAAGGCGTATAAAGCACCAACCAAATCGCGTTCAACGGTTAGCCGTAGTACAAGCTCTAGATCGGTGAGCAAAGCTCCTTCTAGAAGTAACAGAAGTAATTCAAGGTCGGCCACTACAAGAAGTAGTAGAAGACAATAATAAATTGCCGAGCGAGGTCATAGATGCCTCGACTTCGCTCGGCATTCGATAAAAACTATTTTTTATTGCTCAGGCAATTTCAAAATAGATTTACACGAGGTTTTTAGGTTGGTTAGTTGTTTAGCCCCGTAGCGGATTCGTCCACTGCGGGGCTTTTTTTAATTC
>JBARUM010000709.1:0-3014 GCA_049645725.1 Maribacter sp. | reverse complement strand
CCGGTAATTCTTTTAACGGCACTGTCCGCTAATGAAGATAAGGTTAAAGGCTATAACGTTGGAGCGGATGGTTATTTGGTAAAACCATTTGACCCCTCCTTATTAAAGACAAGGATAGCCAATATAATAACTACAAGAATAGAGTTAAAGGCAAAATTTTCTGGGGAGGCGGAGAGTGAGGTTAGTTTGCTTACCCATTCTCCAATTGATGAAGAATTCATGAAAAACATTACCTTTTTAATAGATAAAAACATTGCTGAGCCAGATTTAACAACCACCTTTTTATGTCAAGAACTGGGGATGAGTTCTTCTAAATTATATAGAAAAATCAAGGAACTAACAGATTTAGCACCTAATGAGTTTATTCGTACGATTCGTCTAAAAAAATCTGCGGTTTTACTAAAGAGCAGAAAATATAACGTTTCAGAAGTAACCAATTTAATCGGCTTTAACGATCCACTATATTTCAGCAGGTGCTTTAAAAAACAATTTGGATACCCGCCAAGTAAGCTAATAAAACCCAAGCTACAGATTGACTCGTTTTAGGAATTAAAACAAAGGATTCATCCATAAATATGACCTAATCATCCATATCTTTCCGAAAAATAGCGTTTATTTTTATTTCTTTGTATAATTTATTATTAATCAAGTAGTTAAAAAATAAAACTCATGAAAGCGTCTACAAATACACATAAAAACCCAATGCAAGATGTGGATGATTGGGAAAATGATTTATTAAATCGCTATCCAGACCCTAATCCAACAAATAAGGAAAAAGAAGAGTTTAGAAATTATGTAGATTCTGACCGCGTGGATGGCGTAAAAGAGTTCTACAAGTTAAACCATACCTTCCAGACCTATGATTTTGTATGCAAAAAGGAAGAAGAGTTCTTAAAGTTCGATAAAAGGGAAATGTCGCTTTGGGACGCCGTGGAGTACTTAAATACTTTGGTGGATGACAGTGACCCGGATATTGATTTAGATCAGCTACAGCATTTGTTGCAGACTTCAGAGGCTATAAAAGCCGATGGGCACCCAGATTGGTTCGTACTCACAGGCTTTATACATGATATTGGCAAAGTACTATGTCTGTTTGGAGAGCCGCAATGGGCCGTAGTAGGAGATACTTTCCCCGTTGGCTGTGCCTATTCCGATAAGATTGTTTATCCAGATTTTTTCAAAGAAAATCCAGATTATTCTGATGCAAGGTTCAACAGTAAGTTAGGAGTCTATGAAGAAAATTGTGGTCTGGATAATGTAAAGATGAGTTGGGGGCATGATGAATATCTTTATCAGATTATGAAGGATTATCTACCGGAACCTGCATTATAT
Source organism: Maribacter sp. (assembly GCA_049645725.1). Lineage (GTDB taxonomy): Bacteria > Bacteroidota > Bacteroidia > Flavobacteriales > Flavobacteriaceae > Maribacter. The sequence goes on along the minus strand of JBARUM010000709.1, from coordinate 1,682 downwards.
ATAATTAGGTACCATTCTTTTTATGCGCAGCATAAAGAAGGTGCTTATGCCCACTTAATGAACGAGAAGGATCATGAGATGTTCCAATGGGTGAAAAAATTCAATCCTTATGATTTATATTCCAAGGCTCCAGTACCACCCGATGCCAAAGAATTAAAACCTTACTATCAAAATTTAGTTAAAAAATATTTGCCGGATACATTAAGGTTTTAATAGGTAACTCATAAAATGACAGCAACGGCTTTAGGGTTTTTTGGGTTCACATTTTTTGTTATTTTCTATACGGTCTACAAGCTACGTAAGGATAATTTTAAAACGGGCAAAGGGTATTTTCTAGCCGGCAAAAGCCTCACTGGACCCATTATAGCTGGGTCTATGATCCTGACCAATATTTCTACCGAACATCTGATCGGGATGAACGGCAGCTCCTATAAGAACGGAATTATCGTTATTGCCTGGGAAGTCACCTCAGCTATTGCATTGGTCATTGCGGCCGTTTTCTTTCTACCACGTTTTATACGCCTGGGGCTAACGACCATTCCAGAATTTTTGGAAAAACGTTTTGACGGGTTCACGCGCTCAGTCGTTGCAATGCTACTGATGCTTTCTTTTGTAATAACCTTGCTCCCCATCGTATTGTACTCGGGCGCTATAAATATTGAAAGTGTTTTCGAGTTCTCAGAGCTTTTTCAGGTTTCTAAAAGTGAGGGGCTATTATATACGGTTCTTGCAATTGGTGTAGTAGGTTCATTATATGCCATATTCGGGGGGTTAAAAGCAGTAGCCTATTCAGATACCTTAAACGGAATTGGACTTATACTGGGCGGACTTTTGATACCGGCCATAGCCTTATATCAAATAGGTAATGGTAATATTTTTGACGGTTTGGGTACCGTATATGATTTTGCCCCTGATAAGTTCGATATTATTGGCAAACCAGATTCGGTCTTGCCCTTTTCTGTTTTGTTCACAGGACTAATGATCAATCAGATATATTTCTGGGGGATGAACCAAGCCATTATTCAACGTGCTTTTGGGGCAAAAAATTTAGCTGAAGCTCAAAAAGGATTGATTTATACAGGAATTTTAAAGCTGTTCGTTCCTCTAATTATCGTATTGCCAGGATTAATAGCATTCTATTATTTTCAGGATGCCTATTACGAAACCCCAGATTTGATCTATCCCATGTTGGTCAAAAAAGTACTCCCCACCTATTTGTATGGATTCTTCGCGGCAGTTATTCTTGGAGCAGTATTGAGTACGTTCAATAGTGTACTAAATTCTGCAAGTACGGTTTTCTGTTATGACATTTATAAAAAATTGATCAACACAAATGTTTCAGATGCCAGGTTGGTGCGCTATGGGAAAATAGTTTCTATTATTCTAGCGGTAATTTCAATATCGGTAGCACCATTGGTTGCATACGCCCCAGATGGGCTCTATTTCTTATTGCAGGAGTTAAACGGTATTTTCTTCATTCCTATATCATCAATTATAATTGCGGGGATTTTTGTAAAACAGATAAATGCAACCGGTGCAAAGACCGGATTGTTTTTTGGTTTTGCCTTCTATATATTAACTACTTTCATCTTAGATTTGAATATTCACTTTGTACACCTCTGGGGAATCGAATTCGTATTGAATTTCATCATTATGTTTGCTGTTTCCAAAATATTTCCAAG
>JBARUM010000708.1:0-2969 GCA_049645725.1 Maribacter sp. | reverse complement strand
ACCCAAAACGACGCCATAGCACTGAACACCGCAAAGGACGGGATAACCCCCGCACAGGCGGCCATCATCGCGAACACCTCGGGCGTGAACACCGGTGACCAGGATATCTCGGGTATCGCCACGAATGCAACGGACATTGACGCACTCGAAGCGGAACAGATTACGCAGAACGACGCCATAGCACTGAACACAGCAAAGGACGGGGTCACTCCCGCGCAGGCGGCCATCATCGCCAACACCTCGGGCGTGAACACCGGTGACCAGGACATCTCGGGCATCGCTACCAATGCGACCAACATTACTACTAATACAGCGGACATCGCTACCAACGTCTCCGATATTTCGGACAACGCAACGGACATCGATGCGCTGGAAGCGGAACAGATAACGCAGAACGACGCCATAGCGCTCAACACGGCCAAGGACGGGATAACCCCCGCTCAGGCGGCCATCATCGCGAACACTTCCGGTGTCAATACCGGCGACCAAGATATTGTTGGTGTCGAAACCAATAACAGTATTTCGGCCGGAGCCAACGGAGGTGCATTCTATGAAAGCCCTATAAAAGCTTTTGGTAAAATAGCTTCCGGTGGTGGAGTGACAAGAGCCACAACGGGCATAACCGTTACAAAACTTACCGGTAATGGTCATTATCGTGTAAATCTTCCATCGGGGTTAGTAGCTGATGCAAACTACATCATTCAATTAACACAACCTGGAAGAGGTGGCGCTGGAAACGATGACCCCGGCATATCGTACAATAATCAAACCTCATCAAGTTTCGAGGTTATTGTTGGAGATAATGATAATGGTGGAACTGATAGGTCGAGGTTTAATTCAGAATTTATGTTTACGATTTTAGATTTATAATGAGCATACCAGTAAAAAATAGCATTTACCTGATTTTTCTGTCTTTTGGGTTTTTAAACGCTCAGGTTGATGGTAGCCTTTTGTTAGGTTTAACAAATGCAACGGCAATTGAAATGAATACTGTAGTAAATCCTGTTGAAGGATCATTACTATATAATTCAGATGATAACCAAGTCTATGTATACAACGGTGTGCAATGGAGCACTCTAAAAAAAGAAAATGTCTATATGGGCGTTTTAATAATTAATGGTACCGGAAATATCAATGTGAGCGGTTTACCTTTTAGACCTTCACAAGTCAGCTTTTCGGCACATGCAAATATCGAATCTTTGAATATCAACAGTGATAACGGCGTTGGAAACAATAATAACGGAATTGCAAACTCCTATGGCTCTATGAACGGTTTCGCTAGAAACAATGGTGGATCAACAACTCAGCAAGTAATTTACGTCGGAGGAAGTGGGAATTCCATTAATGATATTTCCCGCTATTCATCCAGTGGACACTGTATAGGTATTCGCTATGGAAATCAAAACGGGGATAATCTTGGAATAACATCCGCAAGCCTGAGCTCTTTCAATACGAACGGATTTACCATAAATGTAGATAGCCATGTAGATAATTTAGTTGTTCTATATCAAGCATATGAATAAAGAAATGAAAAGACTAATTATATTTTATATGTTCCTAGCAACGGGCTTACTACAAGCTCAAATTGAAAGCGGTCTTTTATTTGGATTGACCAAAGGAACATCATCCGAAATTAGCTCTATTTCCGGAATGGAGGAAGGCCAAATGCTCTATAATACCGATACAAAAGAATTAGTTGTTTATAACGGAATTGGTTGGTCAACGACCGCCAGCTCTAATTGGCTATTTACTGGAAACGTACTTAATACCGGAGCATTTTTGGGGTCTACCAATGACGTAGGTATGGAAATAAGGTCTAATAACATAGGATTGATTCAAGTAGGTAGGAGACAGACTTTAGGGCTAACTCAAACCTATACGGATTATTCCAACAATGACCAATATTTGACCTATATTAAAGGTGCTAATGGTGTATCTGCACTACAATTTCAAGCAGATGCAGCTGAATTCTACAAACCTATGTTCTTTACCACTCCTAATGGAAATTTTAGGCTAAAAGGAAGTGCTGCACAAACTGATTTCTTTGAAATTGGTTCAGCAGGTGTATCCAATGCTGGAGTAATGGAATTCATAATTGGAGATGACGGAGCAGAGCCTTTTATTTTCAAACGTTATGACTATAGAGATCAACTATACAAAGAACTATTCAGAATACAAGGAAGTTCGGATAGTCAAAATGCATTACCGAGAATTGGAGTAAATACTGGACAATTGGCAAATTCCACCCTACAAGTAAGTGGTTCCGTAGCTACGGCCATCACCGCTATAAATGGAAACTTAACATTAGATGAAACACACCACACATTAATTGTAAATTCTAATAGCACAATTTCCCTCCCCCCAGCTAATACTTGTTCTGGTCGTTTATATGTCATAAAAAATACAACTAATGCAGCGATTAATATAAGTAGCTACCTTAATGGCTCGGGTAATGGCACCGTAAACATTCCTGCAAATAGCACCGTTCAAATTCAAAGCAATGGCACTTCTTGGCATGCAATTTCTGCTGGAAGCCTTACCGTAATATCTTCAGACACCGATAATTTGATTGTTACCGGAAATGACGGCGGAGCATTTTTAAAAATAAACCAAGGTGCTAGGTGGACCAATAGTGATATTGTAACAGATCTTAATGCCGGTAGCGTTGCCGCACCAATCTTTGGCAACCAAGATTACAATGATGACCCTATCAACCTGTACGTTGTTACCTCTAATACCTTAACGGTAAGAGAAGCAGGAAGATATGACATAAGGGCTAATCTCTCCTTATTGGGTATAAATTCTGGTGGAAACCAACAACGAACAAATGTTAACGCCCAAATAACCATAAATGGAAACCCAGTTGGTGCCTTGGCTGCATCTGGATATATTCGTTTTGCCTCTGGTCATGAGCAATCCAGTATTCATATAAATGAAATTCTACAACTAAACGCCAATGACGTTATTAG
>JBARUM010000707.1:0-6713 GCA_049645725.1 Maribacter sp. | reverse complement strand
GCACCTAATAGTCCAACAAAATAAAAATAGAGCTCCGAAACGTAGTTGTTTGGAATTACTTTGTACAAAATCATCAATAATAGTAGGATATGTATATACAAAGGATATTTCCTTTCCGCTACTGAGGGTGCATGTATAGAACTAATCATACCTAGATTTTTTAGTATGAGATAGCTTACAATTGGTATTATTACGGTTAATATGAAAATAGGGAGTATGTTTCCACTTTGAACATCAAAAGGACTATATTTAGGGGTAATCAAAAAATATGCAATAGTACCTCCAACAGGAATAAAGAGTGGGTGAAATAAATAAGAAATAATAGTAAAAAAGAATCTCATTACATCTGTTTTCGTAGCCTTGCAACTGGTATTCCTAGCTGTTCCCTATACTTTGCAACGGTACGTCTCGCAATTGGATACCCTTTTTCTTTCAGAATAGCAGCAAGTTTATCGTCGGTAAGGGGTTTCTTTTTTGTTTCTTCCTTTATAACCGTCTCAAGAATTTTTTTAATTTCCTTTGTAGAGACATCTTCTCCTTGTTCATTTTTCATTGATTCGGAAAAGTATTCTTTTATTAATTTCGTTCCATATGGAGTATCTACATATTTACTATTTGCAACTCTTGAAACTGTTGAGACATCCATTTCTATTTCATCCGCTATATCTTTTAAGATCATTGGTCTAAGGTTACGTTCGTCGCCGGAGAGGAAATACTCTTTTTGATATTGCATAATGGAATTCATTGTAATGTACAATGTCTGCTGTCTTTGCCTAATGGCATCTATGAACCACTTAGCGGCATCTAACTTTTGTTTGATGAATAAAACTGTATCTTTTTGGGATTTAGACTTCTCCTTAGATTCTTTAAAGCCTTTTAGCATGTTGCTATACTCTCTTGAAACGTGAAGTTCCGGAGCATTTCTACCATTCAGGGTCAGCTCTAATTCGCCTTCTACGATTCGAATAGAAAAATCCGGTACTACATGTTCTACAACCCTGTTGTTTCCAGCATATGAACCTCCCGGTTTAGGATTTAATTTTTCTATTTCAGAAATAGCTTCTTTAAGTTCGTTCTCGGTAATGCTATGCTTTTGTAAAAGTTTTTGATAATGTTTTTTAGTAAATTGTTCAAAGGACTTTTTTAAAATAGCTATGGCCAATTCTACACTGGCAGTCACTTCTTTGCGTTCTAATTGAATAACCAGACACTCCTCCAAGGACCTAGCGGCAACTCCAGGTGGGTCTAATTCCTGAACTATGGAAAGAACCTTTTGAATGGTTTTTTCGTCCGTATAGACATTCTGTGTAAAAGCTAAATCATCAAGAATATCTGGAATAGGTCTTCTTATGTACCCGCTTTCGTCAACACTGCCAATAAGAAACTCGGCAATTGCCCATTCATCTTCACTTAAGTAGACCGTATTCAACTGATTCAGTAAATATTGATTAAAAGAAATTCCGGCGGCATAAGGCACACTTTTCTCTTCATCGTCCGAACTATAGTTATTCGCTTGCGTGCGATATTCGGGGATTTCATCATCACTTAAATAATCATCAATATTTATATCCTCGGCGGTGATAGTCTCACTATCTGATTCATCTTCATATTGATCTTCATATTCATCATTTAGAGTATCTAACTCCTCTTTTCCACTTTCCAATGCAGGATTTTCTTCCAGCTCTTGTTTTAAACGCTGCTCAAATGCCTGGGTAGGCAGTTGTATCAACTTCATCAACTGTATTTGCTGAGGTGATAGCTTCTGTGATAATTTAAATTGTAAATGTTGCTTTAGCATTAGTTTTTTCTACTGGATATAAAAATAATGAAATACCCTTAGAATTCGGCATTTTGTGGAGTTCTTGGAAACGGAATTACATCTCTGATGTTTCCCATTCCAGTGGCGAAAAGCACAAGTCTTTCAAAACCAAGTCCAAAACCACTATGTACGGCTGTTCCAAATTTCCTTAGATCAAGATACCACCAAAGTTCTTCTTCCGGTATATTCAAAGCGTCCATTTTCTCTTTCAGTACATCTAAACGCTCTTCTCTTTGAGATCCTCCTACTATCTCACCAATTCCGGGGAAAAGAATATCCATGGCTCGTACTGTTTTACCGTCCTCATTCAATCGCATGTAAAAGGCCTTTATTTTAGCAGGATAATCAAAAAGAATTACAGGGCACTTAAAATGTTTTTCAACTAAAAACCGTTCATGTTCGCTTTGCAAATCGGCACCCCATTCGTTAATTGGATATTGAAATTTCTTTTTCTTATTAGGTTTACTATTTCTTAAAATATCTATTGCTTCGGTATACGTAACACGCTTAAAATTATTGTCAGTAATAAACCGTAGTTTTTCTATTAATGCCATCTCACTACGTTCGGCCTGCGGCTTGGATTTTTCTTCGTCCAGTAATCGCTTTTCTAAAAACTTAAGGTCGTCTAAGCAGTGCTCTAAAACATACCTTAAAACTTCTTTAATGAAGTCTTCCGCCAAATCCATATTTGCATCCAGATCAAAGAATGCCATCTCTGGTTCTATCATCCAAAATTCCGCTAAATGCCTACTTGTATTTGAGTTTTCCGCTCTAAATGTAGGTCCAAACGTGTAGACTTTTCCAAGCCCCATCGCGTAAGCCTCTGCCTCAAGTTGTCCAGACACCGTTAAATTGGTCTCTTTGCTAAAAAAATCTTGCTTGTAATCTATTTCATTATTGTCGTTCAGTGGTGGGTTTTTGCTATCCAAAGTAGTAACCCTGAACATTTCCCCAGCTCCTTCAGCATCCGACCCCGTAATTATTGGTGCATGAAAATAGTAGAAACCGTTTTCTCTGAAATAATTGTGAACAGCAAAAGAAAGTGCGGAACGAACCCGCATAACTGCCGAGAAGGTGTTGGTGCGTATGCGCAGGTGCGCTTTTTCTCTTAAAAATTCTAACGAATGCTTTTTAGGTTGAATAGGATAAGTATCAGGATCGGCCGTGCCATGAACGTATATAGCTTTAACCTGAATTTCGACCGATTGACCACTTCCTTGACTTTCCACTAAGGTACCCGTAATTTTTAAAGCAGCGCCAGTATTTATTTTTTTCAATAAGATTTCATCGAAATTTTCAAATTCTACAACACATTGGATGTTGTTTAAAGTGGAACCGTCGTTTAAGGCAATGAAGCGGTTACTTCTAAAGGTTCTTACCCAGCCATTGATAGTTATTTCTTGATGTAATTGTTTTCCTGAAAGTAGTTCTTTTATGGTCGCTGAACGCATTTTAAGTGAATTGAAAATTAAATATCAAAGATAGCTTTTTGATGAAAAAGAATGCATGAATACACATGCTAAATGCCAATAGGCCCACAATAATGGACTAGTGGTTTGCCTCGCCTTTGGGTAGAATGTCTATTTGAGGCTTTTTAAAGGTTTCTTTATTGGCAATACTTTTTTCCAGAGAAATCAATAATGAGGGCAAAAGAATAAGATTTGCTAACATTGCAAACAGTAGTGTTGCAGAAACCAATGCCCCAAGGGCAACTGTTCCGCCAAAATTGGAAATCACGAAAACAGAAAAGCCAAAGAATAAAACTATAGAAGTATAGAACATACTTACCCCGGTTTCCCTCAGTGCGGCATAAACTGATTTTTCTATTTTCCATTTGCTGGCAATGAGTTCCTGTCTATATTTCGCAAGAAAATGTATGGTGTCATCCACAGAAATTCCAAAGGCTATGCTAAATACTAAAATGGTAGACGGTTTTATTGGTACTCCCACAAATCCCATAATACCTGCCGTTACAATAAGCGGTAACAAATTTGGTATTAACGAAATTATAATCATCCGAAAAGACCGGAATAAATAAGCCATGAAAAGTGCAATAAGACCTATAGCTAAAGCCAAGGACAGAATTAGATTTTTAACCAGGTACTTGGTTCCTTTGAGGAACAATAGTGCACTTCCAGTCATATATACCTTATAGCGTTCTTTTGGAAAAATCTTAGCTATATTTTCCAAAAGGCGTTCCTCGATATCTTCCATGCGATCGGTTTTGACATCTCGCATAAAAGTGGTTATTCTGGCGGTTTGTCCCGTGCTATCCACGAAACTTTTTAAGAGATTACCATTGTCGGATGATTTTCGAGCAACATCCATAATAAAATTATTCTCTTGGCTTGTTGGTAGTTGGTAATATTTGGGAATACCGTTATAAAAGGCCTGTTTCGAGTATTTAACCAAGTTCACTACCGATACCGGTTTTGAAAGCTCAGGAATTTCATCAATAACTTTCCCCAAGCGGTCCATTCTTTTTAAGGTGGCGGGTTTCAGAACGCCTTTGGGGCTTTTTGTATCCACAACGATTTCCACGGGCATAATTCCGTCAAATTCGTTTTCAAAAAATCGGATATCCTTAAAGAATTGAGCTTTCTTTGGCATATCCTCTATAGGGCTTCCAGAAATGTCTATTAGGTAGATTCCGATAATACTAACGACCAATAATGCTATGGAAGTTATATAAACGGTAATTCTTCTTTCCCGTACAATTCTTTCCATCCAATTCACAAAGGCATCGATCCATCTTTTGTTGAGATGTTTTAGGTGTCGGGTCTTTGGAAGGGATAAAAAGCTGTAGATTATGGGAATAATTAATAGTGAGAGGATAAAAATGCCAACAATATTTATAGAGGCTACAATACCAAATTCTTTCAGTAATTTACTATCCGTGATAATAAAAGTGGCAAAACCAGAGGCAGTGGTCATGTTTGTCATTAAAGTAGCGTTCCCTATTTTGGAGATGACCCGTTGTAATGATAATGCCTGATTGCCATGCTTTTTAACTTCTTGCTGGTATTTATTAATGAGGAAAATACAATTTGGGATGCCTATTACGATGATAAGGGGTGGAATCAAAGCTGTTAAAACGGTAATTTCATATTGAAGAAGACCTAGTATGCCAAAGGCCCACATGACACCAATAATAACAACGCACATAGAAATGAAGGTGGCTCTAACACTTCTAAAAAAGAAAAAGAAAATTAGGGACGTTACTCCCAGGGCGGCCAAAATAAACTTCCCTATTTCATCAATGATATTCTGAGAGTTCATTGTACGTACGTATGGCATGCCCGAAATACGAACATCTAGACCTGTTTCTTCTTCAAAGTTCTCCACCAAACGGGTCATGTCCTTTAAGATGAAATCTTTTCGCACACTTGTATTTACTATATCTTTATCTAAGTATAATACCGTTCTTATCGTACCACTTTTTTTGTTGAATATAAGGTTATCATAGAAGGGTAGGTCATTGAATAAATGTATTTTAATGCTATCTATTTCCTTAAGGGTCTGCGGTTCTTTTTTTAGAAGTGGCCTTAGTATGAATTCCTGTTTCTCATTGTCTTTAATAAGTTCTTGAAGATTATCAGTGGAAAGAACAAAATCCACCTCGGGAAAGGCCGTTAGCTGTTTACTGAATTTATTCCAGCGATTAAAATTTATAGGATTAAAAAGTCTGCTATCCTGAATGGCAAAAACAACCGCATTTCCTTCTTCGCCAAATTGCCTTAAAAAATCTTGATACTCTAAGTTTACGGGGTGGTCATCAGGTAAAAGGTTTGCTTGCGAGCTAGAAAAACGCATATGTTGCCATTGCATGGCCAGAAATACGGTAAATGCGGCAATGATCAATAATATCAGAATTCTGTTCCTGAGTATTATTCGAGCTGTTTTTTCCCAAAATCCTTGCGTAAGTTTAGCAACCATAGGTGTTATTAGCAGAGTGCAAAGGTAACTAATGTATAATAGTGTTCCTAAATTGAAGAGTTCAAAAGTGGTAGTCTAAAAGGCTGCCGTTATCAATTTTGACCTATACAGATGAAAATTAGACCTTCATGATTTCGGCTTCCTTCAAGCCTAGAAAATCATCAATTTTTTTGACATAATTATCAGTAAGTTCCTGTACATCCGCGGTAGCATTTTTTTCAAGATCTTCGGAAACTTCCAAATCTTTTATTTCTTTGTTAGCATCTTGTCGCGCACTTCTTACGCCAACTTTGGCATGCTCTGCCTCTGCCTTAGCCTGCTTTGTAAGTTGTATTCTGCGTTCTTCCGTCAAGGGAGGTACGTTTATAATTATAAAATCTCCGTTGTTCATTGGGTTGAACCCTAGATTGGAATTCATAATAGATTTTTCAATCTCTTGAAGCATATTTTTCTCCCAGGGCTGAACAGAAATGGTTCTTCCATCCGGGGTGTTGATATTTGCAACTTGGGATAAAGGTGTCTGAGAGCCATAATATTCCACCAAAACGGATGACAACATCGCCGGACTTGCTTTTCCGGCCCTTATCTTTAAAAATTCCCTTTCCAAATGGGAAATCGCGGCATCCATACTTTCCTTAGTGGCGTCCAGAATAAACTGTATATCTTCATTCATAGTGTAATATTTCTAAAACTTTAGCATAAATTATACCAAAAACTACATGTTTACAGTAGTTCCAATAGTCTGCCCATCAACTATTTTTAGTAAGTTTCCTTTTTTGTTCATATCAAAAACCACAATCGGCAATTCATTTTCTTGACTTAAGGTAAAGGCTGTAGTATCCATGACCTTTAAACCTTTGTTAAGTACTTCTTTAAAAGAAATGTTATCGAACTTGGTGGCACTTTTATCTTTTTCGGGATCAGAGGTATAAATACCATCTACTCGTGTTCCTTTTAA
>JBARUM010000706.1:0-6031 GCA_049645725.1 Maribacter sp. | reverse complement strand
AGGTTTTTAAATATATCGCCGGGGATTTAAATCGAATAGAGCTGGAGAAGTCCATCGCATTGGAAAAATATAAATCGTGGTTCCAAAATATCTGGATTCCCAATCTTGATGAAGTTAAAGTAGATTCAAAACTATCTTACAGTCCCATGCCTTATTTTCATAAAACCAAGCAGCCTATTTTAGTAATTCAAGGAACGTTGGATAAGATTATCCCCAAAAACAGTCATGAACTAATCTCAAAGGCATTGGAAGAAGCTGATAACCATAGTTATGAAATAGTTCAATTGAAGGATGCCGATCATTCGATGTACCATGTCGGACATACCGATTTTCCATATTGGGCAAAATTACATGATGATTACTTAAGGATAATTGAAGATTGGACAACTGCTTCTACTCGTAAATAAATATCTCCTTAGAAGAACGTTCTAAAGAACTACTTCAAAATGTGCCCAATCCTCCATTTGGATAATTCTTTCAGTGCGCTTAGCTTCTCCCAATTTTAGTGCAGTAAAGTACTAATTAACGAAACCAGTAAAAACGATAGAAAAAGATATTTGTAAAGTCATAAAAAAACAGCTGTTTTTATTGGACAAATTCTTATTTAGTTCTATGGTAGTTAAAACCTCCTTTAATTATGATTTCAAAAGCTAGGAGGCCAGTGGTATATCCATTACCTCTTCGATTCTGTTGAACAGATCCTCCGGATTGAAAGGTTTAAATACGAAACCATTCATTCCACTTTGAAAAATCTTGTTCTTAACTTCGAGGAATACGGAGGCGGATAAGGCTAATATCGGTAAAGTGGCATTGAATTTTCTGATTTCAATTGCTGAAGTGTAACCGTCCATTATTGGCATTTGAATATCCATAAGGACTACATCGTAAATGTTTTCCCTCACCATATTAACAGCCATTAGACCATCAAAGGCAACGTCCACAACTAGATTTGCCTTTTCCAATACCTGTTTGCAGACCATAATATTAATTTTGTTATCCTCAACCAACAAAATTCTTCTACCGTTTAGATTGCGCTCCTTTTTTTCCATTTTATGGTCGGAATTTCCGTACGATGCCTGTTTTAACTCGAGGTCAAAATAAAATCGACTTCCAATCCCTACATTGCTCTCTATTTTGACTTTTGACCCCATAGCTTCCAATACGCTTTTGACAATGGGTAGGCCAAGCCCTGTACCTCCATAAAATCGATCTGTACTTGTAGAGGCCTGAGTAAACGGTTCCCATATATTTTCCAATTGTTCTTGTGCAATACCGAATCCCGTATCTACGACCTCAATGCGAACAAGTATACCTCCAGTTTTGTTCTTCTGCTTTCTAATCTTTAGGGTTACACTTCCTTTTTCGGTAAACTTTATGGCGTTGGAGACCAGATTGTTTATCGCCTGATTGAAACGGTCTATATCCAACCATACACTCGGAAGTTCCTCATCAACTTCCAGTACCAAAGAAATTCCCTTCTTCAAGCAACCTGGCTCATGTATCTGCTTCATCTGCTTTGCAGCTGCTTTTATATCAGCGGGAATTGGGTTGAGCTGGATTCCACTGGATTCCATTTTGCTAAAATCCAACACGTTATTCAGTAAGTTCAGTAATATCTTCCCCGAGTAGTTCAAGGCTTCTATATTTTCCCGTTGATCCTCCCTTGGATTCGAATCTCCCAGAATGTGGGAAAGTCCGGTAATCGCATTCAAAGGTGTCCGAATCTCATGGCTCATCATGGTCAAAAATTGGGACTTGGCCTTGGATGCTTCAATGGCTTTTTCCCGTTCGCTATGAATGCTCGAATAAAATTGAAGGTTACTGACAGAAAAAAACACCAATTGGTAGGTTACAAGAATAAAAGTAGTGATAATGGAAATCGGATAAATGTACTTTCCGGCAGATAGTACATCCATTTTCGAAGTTGTAAATAAATTGAAATTGGTAAAGTACAGAAGAAACCAAAACACTATTGATAGTGCAGGAAAAATCATGATATAGATTTTTTCCCGTCTAAATGAAAAAAATACAAATGGCAACCCCATTGCGAACATTAATATGAACTCCACACTACCGGCTTTTCCAATAAAGGAAGAAGTTATGGCAACGCTCAAATTAAAGGCAATTAGATAAATAAAACGAGCCAATGTTAGGTTTCCCCGCTTTGAGATGATAGCTGATAACACAAAAAAAGGAACCGTTGCTCCAATATATTCGCTCAACTCATATAAATCTAAACTACGTGCTAAAAAAAACCAAAGCACGGAAATAACCATGGTCAATAAAGAAAGTTTGAAAACAAGGTTTATTCTACGTTTAGAGAATTCAGACATAATTGAAATAATTAATATTCGAGTTAATCAGTGGATGCTATTCAATTAAATATCGTAACATTTGTAAGAAATTACTTATGTTTTGTTGTCAAACTGATATGGATGTATACGAAAGCATCGAAACGTGTAGTGAAGAGTCCCTTAAGGAATTTTATAAAAAGGTTAGGCTAAGGAATTGTCCATAGAAGTTCAATAAAACGGATTTTACTTGATACCGCCTATATTTAGACCTTTAAATCAAATTAGGTATGTTGGTCTAGATAGTAAATTTGGATCATTAAGTAGTGCAGTTAATTTGATTTAATCCAATTTTCATGGTTTCATAAAGGGGGTATTTTTAGCGCTCTGCTCCAAAATCCGACCATCCTCCATCTGGATAATACGATCCGTGCGTTTGGCAAAATCTTCGTCATGAGTAACCACGAGTAAAGACAAACCTTCTTCCTCTTTTAAACGTTTAAAAATACTGAACACATTTTCAGAATTATGGCTATCCAAATTTCCCGTAGGTTCATCTCCCATTAGAATGTTCGGGTTGTTGATGAGTGCCCTGGCTATGGCAACGCGTTGTTTTTCTCCTCCTGATATTCTTGAGGCGCGTTGTTTTGCCAGATGGTCTATGTGCAACATTTTCAATTTTTCCATACCATAATGTTCAATTTCCGCGTGTGATTTCTCGGCGAGTTTTTTGGCGGGCAACATTACATTTTCCAGCACACTGAATTCCGATAATAGGTAATGAAACTGAAACACAAAACCAATGTGTTTATTACGTATTCGTGATAGTTCTTGCTGCCGTTTTCCGGTAATCAATTCATTGTTAAGGTATAGTTGCCCAGTATAATAGGTATCCATGGTGGAAAGAATATAGAGCAAAGTAGATTTTCCACAACCCGATTTACCCATAACGGAAGCAAATTCTCCCTTCTTGATTCCGAAGGAAATATCTTTCAGCACATGAAAATCTTTGGGCTTCCGAAAGTGTTTATTGATATTTTTAGCTTCTAATACAAGTTCCATATAACGCTTTTAAGTCCCACGGATAATACGAACGGGATCTATTCGCCTTGCCTTGTTAGACGGCAACCAACCGGCAACAAAAGTTGAAAGCAGCGCAAATGTAATTCCGATAATATAATACATAATATTGTAGTTGATCGGATAGGTGGTAATGGTCGGCAAGGCCTCTGTCTCGAAAGCGACATTATCTATAAGCCGTGAAAGTCCATAACCAATACTAAGTCCTAAAACGCCGCCTACTGCTCCGATTATCATGGCCTGGCTCATAAAGATTAGTTGCACATCCCTTCCCGAAAACCCCGTAGCTTTAAGAATGGCGATATCCTTCATTTTTTCATAGATAAGCATGTTTAGAATATTATAAATTCCAAAACCCGCTACGATCAATAGGGTAATCGATACCGCATAGGTAATCAGGTTTCGAATGTTGGAACCTGTCTCGAACTGAGCATTGGCCTGATTGATATCCGTAGCGGTAACCTTAAACTGGCTACTTAGATTTTTGGCCATCGCCGGGGACTTTGTAATGTCGAAGAGTTTCACATTAATATCCGTAATATAATTCTGTGCTTCTCCCAAAATACGCTGAACGGTCTTTAAATTGGCATAACTTTGAACGTTATCAATATCTGCTATGCCACTTTGATAAATTCCTACTATTTTTAATGGAAATATGTCTCCTCGAACGGTACTTATCTGAACTCGGTCACCAACCGTTAAGGACATTTTTTCCGCTAGACCTGAGCCTAAAAGAATACCGTTTTCAGTATTTTTAAGTGCTTCTGGACTTCCTCCGATAATATAATCGCGCATATTGGAAAGTCGGGTTTCCTCCATAATATCCACCCCCACCAGATTTCCACCTAGTTCAATTGAACCGGATAGGTAAAATAATTGCGCACGTAGCTGAGGCGTGGCTCCCTTTACATCTTCGTTTTTTTTTAAATAACTCAATATCGGGAGCGCATTATGTATTTTCTTCTGGCTCTGCTTTGGTTTAATGGAGTGTACTATATTTACCGAATTTTTAAATTCCTCGTACAATGATATAGGCTGATCCTCGGTCGGCTCTATTTCGTTATAAAAGTGTATGTGAGGGGTTTGGTTCAGAATTAAACTATCTAACATTTCATTAAGTCCGGTCATAAAACTGACTAGGGTTATGTACGCTCCAATACCAAAAGTTACTCCTAATGCCGCCGTTACAGTAGACTTCAACTTGGTCAACAAATGCGTCTTCGCGATGTTCAATATGACCTTCCAGTTAATCATTCTTCTGGTTTTAAGAGTTCGGTATGCTCGTCTAGGCCTTCCAAAATTTCCACAACATCCAAATTTTGAAACCCTACGACTACCTCAATAATTCCATTGGCGGTTTGAACCTTGTTCCCGGCCATTAGATAGGTTTTGGGAATCGTTAATGCATTTTCCTTTTGTGCGACGACAATGTTCCCTTCTCCGGCCAAACCTGGGTACAACGTTTTGGGCGGCTCATTAAAAATCGCCTCGACAGTAAAAGTCTGAGAGCGTTCATCTTTACGGGGATAGATTTTAGTGACCTGAGCCGTAAAGACTTCCATAGGGTAGGCATCCAAGGTAATAAGTGTCTTTTGCCCAACAACAAGCTTTACAATATCTACTTCATCCACAAGCATTTTAATTACAAAAACTGATGCGCTTCCAACTGCCGCCAAGGGCTCCATAGTAGTAACAATTTCCCCAGCTTCTTTTAAAAGCGCATAAACTTTTCCATTGATTTTACTGGTAACGGTAAAGTCTTTTGTGGAAACCTGAGCGGCCTTATAATTATTCCGCGCCTGTCTTACTTGCGTTTGCAATTCATTCTTTGTTCGATCATACCTGCCTTTCAAAATGCTCAGGTTATTTCTGGAAAGCTCATACGCCAGTTTGCGGTTATCAAATTCCACTTTAGAACCAATTTTCTGGTCCCAAAGCCGCTTCTGACGAAAAAAGTTGATGGAATCGTTTTTAAACGATAGTGCTGCCGCCTGTATTTCATTTTTCAGCGAACTTAATATTGTAGAACTCCCATTATAGTTTTCTTGTGCCAACCGTAGGGCCAACAGGGCATTGTCAGTATTCAATTTTGGTGCGGTATTAATAATCTGTAGTAGTGGAGTTCCCTTAAGTACCGTATCACCTTCTTCTACCAAGTTATTTTCCAGAATTCCTGCTACTGCCGCATATACTTGATATAGGCTATCTGGTTGCACTGTTACCGAAGCGTAGACGGATTCGGTCAGTCTAATTTTGGATGGAAGTATTTTTTCTTGCGAATCTGTACAAGAAAAAAATAAAAATAGACCAAAAAAAACGGAAATATACTTCATCCTAAAGATTTACTTCGGTGTCAAAATAAGCTAATACCTCCCCCAAATAATATGAGCAAAGTCATGATTGCCCCCATTTTGACCTATTTCTTGCATTTGGCTGACGCAGATCATTTTGTATACTACTGATATTCAATTCCTTTAGCCTCAAACTAAAAAACAAAATCGTGAGAACATTTTTATTTTGCATAGGGATTCTCTTTTCGATGATGCTATCAACTCAAAAATCAGTGGAGGACAATACCCTTTCCGAAAGGCAAGATGATGATGTTTACAGGGCTGGGGAAAATATAAGAATAGAAGCCCCGGTATTTGGTGATGTTGTGC
>JBARUM010000705.1:0-3281 GCA_049645725.1 Maribacter sp. | reverse complement strand
GTTAATAGTATATCCGGTCTTGAATGAGCCAACGCCTTATCAATTAAAAAATATTCCTGTTCCCATCCCAGAGTAGCATTTACCTTTGAAACGGTTTTATCAAAATATTTAGCAACAGCGGTGGCCGACTCATCCACGGCATGAAGTGCTCGTAAAAGTGGAGCTTTATTGTCCAGGGCCTCGCCTGTATAGGAAACAAAGATTGTGGGAATACACAAAGTGGTACCATAAATAATGGCTGGAGATGTTGGATCCCATGCCGTATAACCTCTGGCCTCGAATGTATTCCGTATTCCCCCACTAGGAAAACTTGAAGCATCTGGCTCTTGCTGTACCAATTGTCCACCCCCAAATTTCTCCAAGGCCGTTCCATCTGGCAATAAATCAAAAAAGGCATCGTGCTTTTCAGCCGTGGCTCCTGTTAATGGTTGAAACCAATGGGTATAATGAGTTGCACCCATAGAGATGGCCCAACTCTTAATTGCCTCCGCAACTTGATCCGCTATTTTACGGTCGATCTTAGAGCCGGAAAATATTGCTCCTTTTACACTTTCCAGAGCATCTTTGGTCAAATACTGCAACATCTTTTTCTCATTGAAGATGTTAAGGGCAAACAAATCTGACCTTCTACCCTTTTCTTCAATGGCAATAGGAATTCTTTTATGGCTTTCTCTTATTGCTGAAAATCTTAAAATCGACATGCTCTGTATTGTTAATTCAACAAAATTACGTTCTTAAATTATATTTTTGACAAAATACCCAACAAAAAGAGGGGGCAATTCACAATTTGTTTAATTTTTGAAGATTTACCCCCTAAAAAATTCATATAATACAACAAAAAACATATTTTTGTTTGTCATTTATTTTAGTAATATAACTACCACAAATTATGAGCAAAACAAAATTAGAATACATCTGGTTAGATGGTTATTTTCCAACTCAAAACATGAGAAGCAAGACCAAGGTTGTCAACGACTTTGGAGGTAAATTGAAGGACTGCCCTATGTGGTCTTTTGATGGAAGTTCTACAAGGCAAGCTGAAGGAGGATCTTCGGATTGCTTGCTTAAACCTGTTGCCATTTTTCCGGATCCGGCAAGAAAGGATGCTTTTTTAGTAATGACCGAAGTATTGAATGCTGATGGCACTGCACACGTTTCTAACGGAAGAGCAACAATTGATGATGAAGATGATGATTTCTGGTTTGGCTTTGAGCAGGAATATTTTATAATGGATACTGCTACGGACCTACCTTTAGGTTTTCCAAGAGGCGGATACCCTGCACCACAGGGAATGTATTATTGTTCTGTTGGCGGAAAAAATACGCACGGTAGAGATTTAGTAGAAGAACATGCTGATCTTTGTATAGCAGCGGGACTAAATTTTGAAGGAATTAACCAAGAAGTTGCATCTGGACAATGGGAATTTCAATTATTTGCTAAAGGCGCTAAATTGGCCGGTGATGAATTGTGGGTAGCACGTTATCTGTTAGATAGACTAACAGAACAATATGGCTATTATATTGAATACCATCCTAAACCACTTGGAAAAGAAATGGATTGGAATGGTTCAGGTATGCACGCTAATTTCTCCAATACTACACTAAGGACTTGCGGAGATAAGGCAACTTATGAAAAAATATGTGAAGCTTTCAGACCAGTTGTTGATGAGCATATTGCCGTTTATGGAGAGTTTAATGATCAACGTTTGACGGGTCTTCATGAAACTGCTGCCATAACTGACTTTAGTTTTGGAATTTCTGATCGTGGAGCATCAATCCGTATTCCTATCGCCACTGTTGAAAGCGGTTGGAAAGGTTGGTTGGAAGATCGTAGACCTGCTTCTAATGGTGATCCGTACAAAATTGCAGGAAGAATCGTAAAAACGGTGAAGAGCGCAAAAGTTTAGTAAACCAGATTAATTGTTGATAATAAAAACGCCTCGGAAATTCCGAGGCGTTTTTTAGTTATTATATCTCTGAAGTGGAGTGTTCATCCAGTAGTCATTAAAATTATCGGGTTTAACCGTTGGTTGACCTGAAAAAATAGGTTTCTTCCTGTTCATGTAAAGTGTGTCCGAGTAGCTCTGAAAAGGCCTATCAGGCTTGGTTTGTTGTACAAAAAATTCTCGAAATTGATAGTAATTCTTGGATGACCAATAATCCAATACATTTCCGTCTACATCCTTTAAATCGGTTAGTTTAAAGTTTAACGAAACTTCATTTAACTCGGCTTTCATACTTTTATTTTCAATTTTTTTATATAATTTCAAAAACTTTTCCTCACTTAATTTTGGGTACAAAAACACTTTGTTTTCAAAAAGTACAAGCTGGTTGAACTTTATTTTTTTACCTTCAAACTTAGCTGTATATTTTTTCAAATCGTTCGCGGAATACCAGTCAATTTTTTTATTGAATGTTAGTGTAAAACGCTTTTTTTTCGCTTCCAATTCTACATAGGTTAATTTTAGTTTCGGGGGTTCCCAAACCTCAAATCTATTATTAAAAGAGATGTAGCTTAGGAACATTTTACCGCCCTTTCTTCTATACTCTGTAGTAATTTCGTAAATGAGGGCTTTTTTGGTTCCATTTTTGTCATTCTCATCAAGGGGAGCTTCCTTTTTATCATCATGAACTGAATAAATCATTTTATAAATCGAATAATCATCTTTTGAGATGAATAAAGTACCATATGCACTGTGATCCCCAAATTTCTTTTGGAATTTTATCTTAAATAAGATTTCTTCTTTCATATAGGAATCATCGTCCTTACTGAAAACGTGTCCCTTTAGCAAATCAGTTTCTAGCCTGTTTACAAAGGAATAGGTATCTATGTTATAATTGCGAATAGCGTCATGCACTTTTAGAATCGTAAACTCATTCCCACCATAAGCTGGCAAAAAAGCTTTATCCACTATTTTTGCTCCGTCACTAAAATCATAATCATAAGATCTCATTGCCATGGTATCTTGGCGAAAATTGTCGTTCTTTTTATATTGATATAGCAGCACCTTAGTTGTTAGTGAATCGATTACCTTAAATCCGTTATCGAAGACTTCCAGAACAGCTTCATTTAAATTTAAGTATTCTTGCTTTTCCAACTGGTAGTCCCTGTAATAACCTACCTGGGAATAGGGTGTTGTAGGATAATTATCCAAGATTGCGTCAATAGCCCGTTGCACTACTTCCTCAGCAGAGAGTTTTTTAATCCTTCCCCGCTTACTAGCCTTGACAACTGCTTCCGATAATTGGAATATTGCAGGTTCAAGGCGTATGGTATTTATC
>JBARUM010000704.1:0-2220 GCA_049645725.1 Maribacter sp. | reverse complement strand
GAGCGTATGTACTCTGGTGATATCTTTATGAAAATAATTCTGGCTGAGGATGGCAATTTACTTATAGGTTTCGGGTGCTTGTATTTGAATCATGATACTGAATATGGTGCATTGTTGGACAACTTACATGTTTCTAAATCCTATAGCGGTAAAGGTATTGGCACCCATATAATTCAGGTATTTGCAGCAGAAATCTTTAACTCGGGGAAAAGAAAGGACATGTATCTATGGGTATTAGAAGAAAACACGCGTGCCATCCGGCTTTATGAAAAATTAAAGGGACAGGAAAAAGGAATGGCATTGGAAACGGGACTTGGTAGTAAGCAAGTACCAAAGTATCGTTATTACTGGCCTAGTGTGGATATACTAATCAATGATGTCTAACGCATGAACATCGAGGAGTTTAGGGAGTACTGTTTATCAAAAAAAGGAATTACCGAAGAGTTTCCTTTTGATGAAACAACCTTGGTTTTTAAGGTTATGGGAAAAATGTTCGCTTTGTGCGGACTTGAACGAATTCCTTGTCAGGTCAATCTAAAATGCGACCCGGATAGAGCAATTGAATTACGTGAGAACTATGATGGCATTATAGCTGGTTGGCATATGAGTAAAGTACATTGGAACACGATTTTCATAGAAAGCTTGCCCCCAAAACTAATATGCGAGCTCATAGACCACTCTTATGAGCTAGTGGTTTCAAAATTCACTAAAAAATTGAAGTCTGCATTGGATGCGCTCTAAAGCATTTTGAATGGTATCTTTGTCTTTCCTTTTAATATAAATTCAATTGGCAGATACCCCGAAGACATTCTATTCCATGAGAATAGAAAAAAACCATTCTCTTTTAGAAAAAGTAAAAAAGCAGCTATTTGCTTTTAGCATGTTGCGTTTGTTCGTTTTTTGCTTAGCTGCCGTTAGCATATATTTTGCTTACGGTAATACAAAATTGGTAATTGGGATCATTATGATCACTATTGTTTTATTTCTTCTACTGGTTTCTAAATATACGGGACTTCAGTATAAGAGGGATAGACTTAATGCCATAATAGATATAAACAAGACGGAACTTGAAGTTTTAAATAGAAATTTCCATCATCTCCCTAACGGTGATTCCTTTAAGGATCCACAACATTACTTTAGTCAGGATATAGACCTTTTTGGAAAAGGCTCCTTCTATCAATATGCCAATAGAACTGTACTGCGCGAAGGCGGTGAAACACTATCCGAGATACTTACAGAGAATTCCATTCATAATATAGAAGGAAAACAAAAAGCCATCAGCGAGCTTTCTAAACTACCCGAATGGCGGCAGAACTTTCAGGCAATTGCTTCTCTATCCCGTTCAGAAACGGATGCTAAGATAATAGTAAAGTGGCTTAAAAGCTATTCCACTTTTGTCCCTAGTATAATGCGGTACTTGCCACTCATTTTTTCTGCATTGTCTATTGGTGTAGCTACTCTTTATTTCTTGAATGTTATAGCTGAATCGTTCTTTTTATATTGGATCCTTTTTGGTCTTTTGATAACCCTAATTTTTGCCAAAAAGATGACAAAACTAGGATTGGATTTATCTAAGACCCAAGCCACTTTTGAGCAGTACAATAAGTTATTGCTTCTTATAGAGGAAACAGATTTTAGTTCTGACTTGCTGAACCAGAAAAAAGACCGGATACTTAGTAATGGGGAAAGAACGGCTGTAGTGTTAAAAGAGTTTTCTAAACTTTTAAGTAGTTTGGAGCAAAACAACAATTTTATTTTTTTGATTTTTGGCAATGGGCTTTTTCTTAGAGGGTTGGCAACGTGTTTTAAGATTGAAAATTGGATAAAAAGCCATGGAAGCGCTGTGGAGAATTGGTTTCAAATAATAGCATTTTTTGACGCTTACAATAGTCTGGGAAATTTTGCTTTCAATCATCCTGATTACGTTTTCCCTATAATTCTGGAAAAAGAAGGTGTTTTAAAGGCGAAACAAGCTGGCCACCCCTTGCTCGACCCCGAAAAAAGCGTATTGAATGATTTTGAGATTAACACGGAAGAGTTTTTTATTATTACCGGTGCCAATATGGCTGGTAAAAGTACGTTCCTACGAACGGTATCACTGCAAATAGTAATGGCCAATATTGGCCTGCCTGTCTGTGCTAAGTCGGTTTCATATGCTCCTATGAAGTTAATTACAAGCATGCGCACTACAGACTCATTAACGGATGATGAGTCCTATTT
>JBARUM010000703.1:0-5097 GCA_049645725.1 Maribacter sp. | reverse complement strand
CATGTTCCATTTGGTGTCCTAGACGAATTCTTTGTGGAATAGGTTTGGGTTCAAACCCCTTAAAATCAAGCTGTGGAAAGTTAAATTGCGAAATTCCAAACTGCTCATTTATCCACAAAGGAGGTGTTTTGTAAAAACCAATACATTGTTGAAATAACATGTGAACGAAGTTAGCACAAACCTTTAAGTTTTCTTAAAAAGGTAAAGGGCTAGTGCTAAATGTATTATTTTTATATCATGGCTATGAATATAAGAAATGGGTTCCGTTTTGTTCCCTATGAAGCGGCGGAACAATCTCCTTTTGATAAATTATTTGATATTTTTCAAGAGCTCATTACCCATACTTCGGGCGATTTTGATGAGGCAATTGATTGGTTGCGGGAACTGGACAAAGAATATGAACTGACCGATGAAAACTATACCATAGATGATTTTATAGAAGACCTCAAGGCAAAAGGTTATATCCGTGAGGAGTTTGAAGATGGGGGCGGAAAAATGGGCGAAGAAGGCGAGGAAGGAGACGGATCTGGTGAGGGGACTATTTCCATAACCGCTAAAATGGAAAGAATCATTCGGCAGCGCGCACTAGATCAAATATTCGGAAAACTAAAGCGCAGTGGGGCCGGGAACCATAAAAACGGTAAGTCCGGTCAGGGTGATGAACATACAGGCGATTTTAGGGAATACAGATATGGTGATGGTTTAGAGCATATTTCCATGACGGAAAGCCTTAAAAATGCACAGGTTAATCACGGTATTGGCAGTTTTAAGCTTAGTGAAGAAGATTTGGTCGTGGAGGACACGCAACACAAAGCACAAATGAGTACTATCCTCATGATCGACATTAGTCATAGTATGATTCTTTATGGGGAAGATCGTATCACCCCTGCAAAGAAAGTGGCTATGGCGCTTTCGGAATTAATTACAACCAGATATCCCAAAGACACGCTAGACATTTTGGTTTTTGGAAACGACGCATGGCCAATCCCTATTAAGGATTTACCCTATTTAAAAGTAGGGCCTTACCATACCAATACCGTTGCCGGGTTACAATTGGCTATGGATATGTTACGCCGTAAACGAAATACCAACAAACAAATTTTTATGATTACCGATGGTAAGCCAAGTTGCTTGCGAATGCCAGATGGAACGTATTATAAAAACAGTGTTGGTCTTGATGATTATATTGTTGAGAAGTGCTACAATATGGCTCGGCAAGCAAGGAAATTACACATTCCAATTACAACTTTTATGATAGCTCAGGACCCCTACCTAATGCAATTTATTCGTCACTTTACGGAGGCCAATAAAGGGAAGGCATTTTTTACTGGATTAAAGGGATTGGGAGAAATGATTTTTGAGGATTACGAATCTAATAGGAGAAAAAGATTAAAATAACTTCGACTTCGCTCAGTTATCGATTTGAAGAATGAAGATTGAGCGTAGTCGAAATCGAAATGTATACTAAAAAAATTGAAATAAAAAGAAACAAGAGGTAGAACCAAGAGAAAAGATAGTTAGGAGACCTTATAAAGTCTTGCCTCTAATCTTCTTGTTCTAAACTCTTATTAAATAAAATATGGAATTGAACTACAAAGAAATCCCTACACTGGGGGAACTTAAAAAATCCGGTTACCAAACCAAAAGTATAAAAGACGAACTACGTGATAACCTCAGGGCACGTATAAAAGATGGAAAAGAATCCTTTACAGGGGTTTGGGGCTATGAGAATTCGGTCATTCCACAGTTGGAACGTGCCATTTTATCTCGGCATAATATAAACCTACTTGGGCTACGTGGTCAGGCTAAAACACGTTTGGCCAGATTGATGGTGAATCTGTTAGATGAGTGGATTCCGGTAGTAGGGGGGTCTGAAATAAATGATGACCCGTTGAAACCTATGTCCAGATACGCAAGGGAACTCATTAAAGATAAGGGAGATAACACACCAATAACATGGTTGCATAGAGACGACCGTTTTTATGAAAAACTGGCTACACCAGATGTAACGGTAGCCGATTTAATAGGAGACGTAGACCCCATAAAGGCGGCAAACCTTAAACTATCCTATGCAGATGATAGGGTTATTCATTTTGGGATGATTCCAAGGGCAAACAGGTGCATATTCGTTATTAATGAACTTCCTGATCTTCAGGCTCGTATTCAGGTCTCGTTATTTAATATATTGGAAGAAGGCGACATACAAATACGAGGGTTTAAACTTAGACTACCCTTAGATATACAATTTGTGTTTACGGCCAACCCGGAGGATTATACCAATAGAGGTAGTATCGTAACTCCTTTAAAAGATAGAATCGGTTCTCAAATATTGACACATTATCCTGATGATATTGATACGGCCAGAAAAATTACCGAGCAAGAATCTAATTTGGATAACCGGCAATCCGAAGCTGTTTATGTTCCGGACATTGCCAAAGATTTATTGGAACAAATAAGTTTCGAAGCCAGGAATAGTGAATATGTGGATGCCAAAAGTGGTGTAAGTGCACGTACAAGTATTACCGCATTTGAAAACTTATTGAGCACGGCCGAACGAAGAGCACTGTTTACCGGTGCTGATAAAACAATGGTACGTCTGAGCGATTTCCTAGGTGTTATTCCGGCCATTACCGGGAAGATAGAATTAGTGTATGAAGGAGAGCAGGAGGGCGCAGATGGTGTAGCGGCCATATTAATTGATGACGCCGTTAAATCTTTGTTTACAGAATATTTCCCTAAAATAAATAAACTGGAACGGAAAGACGCAGAAACACCATATGACGAGTTACTACATTGGTTTTTCCAAGGAGAAGGTTTTGAACTTTTAGATGATTTTACGGACGAAGAGTACAAAAGAACTTTGGATAGTATACCAGAACTAAATCAGTTATTAAAACAACATCAACCAGATTTCCAAACGAAAGACAGCTATTTCTTAAAGGAATTGGTGTTGTGGGGCTTGGTAGCCTATAAAAAGTTGAGTAAAAATAGATTTAGTGAAGGATATCAATTTAAGGATCTCTACGGAAGCTTTATTAGCGGACTTTAAAAACAAAACCCCCTTTCAAAATTAAGGGGGTTTTTCATAGCAATTATTTCCCTATCCTAAACCTGATAAGCAGGTAGATTGAAAATAAAAGAACTTCCTTCCCTTGGTTTACTAAGTACTGTAATTGTAGTATCGTGTAAATCCATAATCTTTTTGACAATAGCTAGGCCTAGACCATAACCCTGCTTTTTAGCACTTTTGTTGACTTGTTTATAACGGTCAAAAATAAAAGGCTGTTCGTTTACTGGGATTCCGGTTCCCGTATCCGTTATGTTTATTTCTATATCCTTCCCCATTTTTAACAAACGTAAGGTTACCTTTCCGCCAGTTTGGGTATATTTTATAGCATTTTCAATAAGATTTTGCAATGCCCTTTCTACAAGGCTCACATCCGCAAAAACCATACAGTTCTCTTCTGGGTTATCCAATTGTAGCTCAATTTTTTTCTGCTCGGCCAAAACCCTGAATTTCGCAATAAGATCATGTGAAAGCTCGGTAATGGAAAAAGGTTCTTTGATAGGGGTGACCTGTTCTGCTTCTAATTTGGAATAATCGAACAACTGATTAATTAGGTTAGAAAGCTTATTAATATTGTCATGGGTAATTTGCAGGTATTCCTGTTTCTGCTCCTCGGTCAAGGAGTCCTTTTTTATCTGGAGTGTTTCCACGTAGCCATTCAAAATAGACAAGGGTGTCCGTAAATCATGTGAGACATTGGCAATCAATTCCCGTCGTAAATTATCAACAGATTTCATTTTGTCCATATTCCCAACAATACTATCGGCCATGTTGTTAAACGAATGTGCAAAAACTTCGATATCTGACTTTTCGGGATTTTCTATTCTAATATCTAAATCGCCCTCCTGAAATTTACGAACGGTATGTGTTATCAACCTTAAATTTTTGGTCAAGAACCAAATACTGAGCATCCCAATTAGAGCAGCAAAAAACATCGTTAATAAGGTAGCGCCAATACCCAGTTTGGTAAAATATTGGCCTAATAGGTTGTCACTGATCAATTGGAATTCTTTTCCTGCTAGAATAATATAAATGTACCCTTCCTTACCATTAACATTAAATGGCGCAGCAGAAAATATCTTCTGTTCTCCTGGGTTCAGCGGATCATCACCTAAGGTAAATTCAGAACCCTTGGTATTCAAAAAGTTATGTATAGGCGCTAAAGAAACTGTTTTCGAAGGTTCGTTCTCATTATGCTCCAAAACCACGGAGTATTGTATTTCTCCTGTCTTATTTAGAAGATAAACCTCGATACTCCGGTTTACGGCCATCATATCATGCATCAAATCTCCAAAGAGTTCTTTATTTACGCTACCATCTTCTAAAAAAGGAGAAGCGTTTTGAAATTTTTCCTGGATTACATGTTCGGCGACCTTAGCATTAACTCTTTGTGTTATGGCCTGATTGTGTTTGTTCGTGAGATATCCAGTTATAAATATATAGGAGGAACCCATTAATATTATGATGAGGGCAAAGGCCAACCATAATTTTTTAACCAGTCTTGGAGTAAGCGTTTTTTCCTTGTTGCTCATACGGTAATATCTTCATTAAACTTATAACCAACACCCCATGTGGTTAAAATATAACTAGGATTGGTCATATCGGATTCAATCTTTGCTCTTAGCCTATTTATATGGGAATTTACGGTATGTTCGTACCCCTCAAAATTGTACCCCCAAATCATATTCAACAATTCCGTTCGGGTATAATTTCTTCCAGGATTAGAGGCCATTAATACCAATAACTCAAATTCTTTTGGCGACAACTCTACTTTTTTATCTTCCAGTACAACTTTCCGCTTATCAATGTCAATATATAGACCTTCGGCGGTTATAGCGGAGGAATTTTTTTCCGGAAGGTTTTTATTCATGCTTCTGCGAAGTACGGCTTTAATCCTGGCCAGTAATTCACGAATACTAAAAGGTTTAGTAATATAGTCGTCAGCGCCAATCTCTAAACCTAACACCCGATCAATTTCCTCAGATTTTGCGGTGAGCATGATAACCGGTGTGTTTTTTTCAGACCTTAGT
>JBARUM010000702.1:0-1723 GCA_049645725.1 Maribacter sp. | reverse complement strand
ATTGGAACCTATCGAAACGGAGACGGAAATTTTTTCCATTGCCGAACTTAAATAGGTAGAATAGTTCCTCAGACTTTTTCACCGTAAGTGCTCATGCTTTCCACGGATAAGACCATTATCTAACTTGTAGCAAAGGAATATACTGAATAGGTCTAACTTCAATGAACCGATTTACAAATAAAAAGAAAAACAGATATTCTCATCGCTATAGTCTACGATCAGGATGACATCAATGGGAGGGTTTCCGAAGGTGAATATATATTGAGCTTCAGTTGCTGTAAAAACGCCCGACATCCCTAAATGACTAAGCAATATCGATAGTGAGTTCGCTATACTTTACGCAGTGGGGCAAAAATGTCGTAACCATCATGAAATGCATAAAGGCCAGGGCGGCCAATACAATTTACTATGCTCCCCAAGTTATTTCCCAACTGATCATTTAAATCATAATCAGGTAAAAAAGGGACTTAAAGGTTTTCCTTATAAATGGCCGCTCCATTTTCCGGAACAGATTTTTTTCCTTCCAACTCTGGCAATACCAAAATAGGCACTTCGCTATCAAAGGCCACTTTTTTAACAATATTTTCCCGTGTTAGCCTATATAGGAAATTATATTTGTGGTTGACTAGTGAAATCATACCGCTTCCGATCTGCTCAACATATTGCTTGATCGCCTCGGTTTTTGAAACAATCCAATTGATTTTCTCAAAGGAATAATCAAGCCCCACAAAAATTTCTATGAAATACCCTTTATTCATTCGCTGAAATTCGTCCATCTGCTCATCCGCAGTAAAATGAATTACTTTTATCTTACTGCCCAACAATTTCACCAATAATACCAAGGCCCTTAGTTCCTTTCTGTTGAACGCCCTTGTAAAATCTGTAAAAAAGACAATTTGAGAGGGTTTTAGGGACTTGAAGTCTTTTGGTACCAAGATAATCGGAAGGGTTCCAAGCGTATTGACCAGTTTTACCGCATTGGCATCCATGAACGTTTCAAAAACTCCTTTTGAGCCTTTGGTCGCCATTACTATCAAATCTATATCATGCAGGAATACTGCCTTTTTTACCGCATCCACAAAAGGAACCGGTTTGGAAATAGTCCTGTAGGAATGTCGGTGATTTTGGTTCTCCAGTTCAAAATTCTTTAATAAATTATCCAATTTGCTGTCTGATTCAACTGCACCTATATCAAAATAGTTTCCTTCGAAAGAATCGCCCTTCAGATTTTCATAAATATTAAGCAAATAAAAAGTAGCAGGGCCTTTTTCAAAAAGAACCGCTGCATAGCTTAGGGCGTTATGTGTATTTTCAGAAAAATCGGTGATTACTAAAACTCGTTGCACATTCAACAATTTTTTGGATTTAAAATCTAAGTTATTTAATATGTTAAGTTCAGAAATTATTTTATGATTTATTTAGGTTAAAATGAAGAATAGGGATTTCAATCCTGACTTTTGAGAATGTCACGAATAAATCTACAAATAGATTACCGTGTAACCGCACTTAGATATCCTTCAGGTTTACATTCAAGAAAATTAATAAATTTTAAAAATTTCGATAAGCAGACTTGAAGAATACAATGTAACTTGTTTGTAACAGACTATTTAGAAAATAAATTAAGAATTTAAGGAATTGAACTAAAACTCAACGATTTTGGAAACTTAAGATTTTCCTTCATGAATTATCACAATCGCATTTTTAACGATTTTTTATGGTAGGG
>JBARUM010000701.1:0-2321 GCA_049645725.1 Maribacter sp. | reverse complement strand
GCTGAGAAAAAAACTCTAGAAAAATCTATCTTCTTTCTAGAAGTAGTAAGCGAAACAAAACTTCGCTTATGAATAAAAACAACCATGAGTACTAAGAGGCCCAAAAGAATTGCAAATGGAATCAAGTTTGTGACTAGACCAATGTTTGTTGGAATGGAATTCATCAATTCATACATTTTTTCCAATTCACCATCTGGCAACAATAGAATAAAGATGGTATTCGCTATTAAAAATCCGGTTGAAACCAAAAGGGTCAATACTGTTCTCCAAAGTTCATTTTCTCCTTTATGTGCCTGCTCTATATACATATTTCATTAATTAAGTTTTCATCCCAATTTTTGGTACTATCATAATACAAAGCTCCATTTTTGACCGTTAAAGGGCTTTCAAAATTATTTGTGAAAAGTTCACCTGTACCCAAACCTTGGGGCATTGGGTTATTTAATGTTGCGCACCATTGTGCAATAGCATTTAGACCTATATTACTCTCCAATGCACTTGTTATCCACCATGATATATTGTATTTCTCTGCTAAAATAATCCATTCTTGACTACCCCTAAAACCACCCACCAAACTAGGTTTTAATATAATATATTGTGGTCTTATTGTCTCAAGTAGTTCTTCTTTTTCCGTTATATCTAAAACCCCTATCAATTCTTCATCCAATGCAATAGGTAGGGGTGTTTGTTCACAAAGTTTTTTCATTTCCAGCAAATTCCCTGGTTTTATAGGTTGTTCTATGGAGTGTAAATCTAGCGCTGCAAGTCGTTTAAGCTTATCTGGGGCATTCTCAGGTTTAAATGCACCATTTGCATCGACACGAAGTTCTATTTCTTCCCTAGAATAACTTTTTCTTATGGATTTTAACAAATTAAATTCCTTCTGAAAATCAATAGCGCCTATTTTCATCTTAATACAAGTAAAACCATCTGCCAGTTTATCTTGAATTTGTTTGTGCATAAAGTTTTCATCTCCCATCCACACCAATCCATTAATTGGTATTGGACTTTCCTTTTTCAGAAAAGATGTATTAAAAAGTTCATAAGGATTTTTTGATTTTAATGATAATAGTGCTTGTTCTAATCCAAATAGGATACTAGGATAGTGCTTTAGCCCGTGGTATAGAATATCTGTATCAGTGTTAATGTTGTCTACGGTCCATTTAAGCTTTTCTTCATAATCTGGAACATCATCATAACTAAGTCCCCTAAAAAGCCCGCATTCTCCAATGCCATATTCACCTTTCTCCTCTAATAAGAGGAACCAAGTTTCCTTAGTGACCAATGTTCCGCGAGAAGTACCGCTTGGGCTTTTAAAATTTAGTATGTATTTTTTATAACTGCCTTTCATATAACCGCATAAATTTAGGTATATTTTGAGTGTTAAACCGAAACCTATGGGAAGTATCAAAGGAAAAATTATTTGGATTACCGGTGCATCCTCTGGTATAGGTGAGGCATTGACCTATCAATTCAACAAAATGGGTCATAAACTCGTTATTTCTTCTCGACGGGTTGAAGTATTGGAAGAAGTAAAAAGTAAATGTGTTGAGCCCCATAATGTTGCCCTTTTACCCTTAGACCTTTCTGACTTTGAAGCAATGCAGAATCTGGTTCGGGCCGCTATCCAAAAACATGGTAAAATCGATATTTTAATCAATAATGGAGGAATAAGTCAACGGTCACTGATTGTAAATACCAAATTTGAAGTCTTTAAAAAGATGATAGATGTTAACTATCTGGGTACTATAAATTTAACCAATTTTTTACTTCCAGAATTTATAAAGAATAAAGGCGGTCATTTTGTTACAATAACCAGTCTTATGGGAAAGTTTGGCTCACCCTATCGTTCTGGATATTGTGGTGCTAAACACGCACTTCATGGCTTTTTTGATGTCCTGAGAATGGAGCATCAAAAAGATAATGTAAAGGTGAGTTTAATCTGTCCCGGTTTTATTCAAACCAATGTTGCTAAGAACGCCTTAAAAGGTGACGGTAGTGCTCAAAAAGAACAAGATAATGCTACTCAAAATGGAATGCCTGTTGAGCAATGTGCTAGGAAAATAATTAGTGTAATTGAAAAAAATAAGTTTGAATCCTATATTGGAGGTAAAGAAATTATGGGTATTTATTTAAAACGTTTTTTTCCAAAACTTCTTCATAAAGTAGTTTTAAGAAGCGCCGTTACTTGATTTTCACTTAAAATTGAACCAGAATCGGACGCCGTCTGATGTTTTATCGGTATTTAAGCTTGTTTGTAATTGATTGGCCAGCCTGTTCATAAGTCTTATTCCCATAGAAGAATTCGCCCTTTCTTCTGT
>JBARUM010000700.1:0-5904 GCA_049645725.1 Maribacter sp. | reverse complement strand
GTTGGAACTTTACAAACATTGAGGGCGTTGGCTTCACAGGACCTATGTTTCCTCCGTTGACCTTAAGGTCAGGCGTATGGCAACATGTTGCTGTAGTACATGATGATACCGCAAGAACCACTTCAATTTACGTTGACGGTGAGATGATAGTGCAACAAACAGATATTGGTGCTCCGGTACCGTCTGGTTTTGCAGAAACCTGGTTGGGTAATACGTTTGGGTTTAAGATTACTGGGGATATCAAGGATTTTAGGATCTGGGAGGAAGCTAGAACACCATCAGAACTAAATATTGATATTACTGGAGACGAGCCTAATCTAATAACTTACTTCCCTTTAGACAGGGTAAAAG
Source organism: Maribacter sp. (assembly GCA_049645725.1). Lineage (GTDB taxonomy): Bacteria > Bacteroidota > Bacteroidia > Flavobacteriales > Flavobacteriaceae > Maribacter. The sequence goes on along the minus strand of JBARUM010000700.1, from coordinate 5,553 downwards.
GACTTTCCTTTACCGATGATACGGATTCAGGTGATTTTAATGGAGAAATGAGAGGTATCATATGGAATACAGAGGATAATTAATTAAAAAATTGAGTTGAGTTAGTTTGGCAGGGGTGGTATTTTAAGCTACCATCCTTGCTTATTTTAATTTCAATTAGTTTTTAGAGGCATGGAGTTGATACCTAATAATAGTTAAGATTACTATAATTACGTGGTATTTTTTGTTTAAAAAGGGCTAGTAATACAGAAATTTGTAAAAAATTGGAATGTCATAACTAAAAGTATAAAATGAGAAAGTACTTAATACTATTTATGCTGAATGCAATAGTCAGCACGGGTAGCGTCTTAATAGCACAAGAAAACAGCACGATAGGTTTACAATATGTTGAACCCTACGAGTATGAAGTTAGAGATAATACTATTTTAGCTAAAGCCTCGCTGTCAGACGAAAACAGTAATGCTTACAAGAAAATTGAGTTCGAAAATGGTAAAATCATAAATGTTGAACACAAGGAAGGTAAGGCCTGGGTATGGCTTCCGGTCATAGGTGAACCGGAAATGATTGAAATAAAAGCTTCTCGTCAAAAATTAAATAAGAAACAGTTATTTACGCCCTTAGTAACTTCGGATTGGGGTTATTTTGGTGAGGGTACTTTTCACATAATTTCTTCTTCCCATCAAGATATTGCATGGATGGATACACCGGAATTCTGCAGACATGAAAGAGTTAACGAAATAATTGCACCAGCATTGGATATTATGAAATCCGATAAGGAGTATTATTTTGGTATGGAACAATCCTTAAACTTAAAAGAATTTGTAGAGGCACATCCAGAAAGAAAAAGTGAAGTAATAGAGCGTTATAAAGAAGGCAGATTCACTTGGGGAGCAACTTATAATCAGCCCTATGAAGGCATGCAGATGGGAGAGCAGTTGATTCGTGAGATGTATTTCGGTAAACTTTGGGTTAAGGATAATTTTGATGGCGTAGTCGAAGAAACTGCCTTCAATACAGATGTCCCGGGTAGAACCTTGCAATTTCCACAGATTTTGGCAAAATCTGGTGTAGAAAACCTATTCGTTTCTCGTATGCGAGAAGGTTTTTACGATTGGCACTCCCCAGATGGATCTTCTGTGGTGACCTATACACCCGGAAATTACGGTTGGGCAGCAATGTTCTATAAACTTTTTGAAGATGACGCTATTACTGCATTGCACAAAATTCAGAATAGGGTAAAAATGTGGGGAGACTATTATAAGGAACATAATTTACCGCCACACTTTGCCATCGTATTAAGCAACGATGCTTCGGGTCCGGTAGATCATGGCGATGTAGTTAAGGAATGGAATGAAATAATTGCCAAAACAGGTGCTAAAATACCATCGTTGAGACATTCGACGGTGACTAGTTTCCTTTCGGAAATTAAAAAACCTGGAGTTAAATTTGAACAATTAGAAGGAGATCGACCGAATATTTGGGCCTATATACATGGGCCGGGTCATCATAAGGCCATTACGGCATCTAGAAAAGCAGGTAGAATTTTACCATCTTCAGAAATATTTGGTACTGTGGATGCACTATTGAACAAAAACTTTGATAGGTATCCAGCTGATCGCTTATCAAAAGCATTTGAAGAATCCATCTACCCAGATCATGGTTGGGGAGGTAAGAACGGACATATCACCGATAGTATTTTTAGGGATAAATTAGAATTTGCAGCCAATGAGGCGGACGAAATGTTACATGAAGCTTTGAACTCCATATCAGATAAAATTAAAACCACAAAATCCAATGCGGTAATAGTTTACAATGATCTATCTTGGGTTAGAAATGGTTTGGCCACTGTTGAAATAGAAAATGCTGCCTCATATTATGTAGTGGATGAAAACGGTTCAGTGGTCCCCTCTCAAAATAGTGATGGTTCTAAAAGTGAGCTACAATTCTATGCTACTGATATCCCTTCTTTGGGGTATAAAACCTATTACCTGAAAAAGGGTAGAAAAAATGTCAAAGTAAATAAAGTGGTTACACCAAATTCACTGACAAATGCTTATTATACCATGCATTTAAATAAAGGCGGTATCAGCTATTTGTTCGATGAAACCTTAAAGGCAGATATTTTGAACACAACAAGATTTTCGGGAGGTGATATTTTATCTATGGGCTATAACGGTAACGGAGCAGGGGAATTTACCCAAATGACGGAACCTAATATGGACGATTATGATAAAATGAGTAACCACCAAAGCAATTGGGAAATAGTTTCGGATGGTGCTATTTATACCGAATTCAAGAATGGAGCAAAATTTAAGCATTCAAAAATCAATCAAAGAATAAGGGTGTTTCATCAAGAAAAAAAGATAGACTTTTTTGTTGATTTGATAGATTGGGACGGTACGCATAACAGGGAATTTAGATTTGCATTACCATTGAACATGGATAATGCAAGAATTAAATATGAGGTGCCATTGGCCATTGCCGAAGTGGGAAAAACAGAAATGAAAAATGCGCCGCTAGGTTGGGCATGGGGCGGTACTTATGATCAAAAACCGGTTACTATTCATCCAAGGGAAGTAATGAACTTTATTGCTGCAGAAAATGATGATTTTACCGTAACAATGGCTACAGATGTTGCTTTAGCCGATTGGATAGACCCAACAAGAGAAGCGGTAGATTATACCGTTTTACAGGGTATTCTGTTAGCCTCACATAAAAGCTGCCACGGTGAAGGCAATTGGTATCATCAAACTGGCAATCATCATTTTAAATTTTCTTTGAAATCACATAAGGTAGATGAACATACATCTTTTCAGTTTGGAACAGCATCTAATCACCTTTTAAGAACGGTATTGAGACCAATGGCCAACGCGAACGGATTATTGGCCAATGAGATGAGTTTCTTTAAAGTTTCAGATCCAATGGTCCGCATTAGTACCATAAAAAAGAGCGAAAAAAGCACTGATGTTATTTTAAGACTAGTTGAGATGGAAGGAAAGGATAAAGAACCTAAAATAGAACTAGCGGTGCCTTTTAAGCAATTGATTAAAACAAATCTTATAGAAGAAGAGGAAAGCGAGTTACCTTTATCGGGTAGGGATTTTAAAGTAGAAATTGGCAATAATGCGATTGACACCTATAAACTAATTTTTTCTAATTAAAAAAAATGGGGCTTATTGAGAAGATTTCTAATCTTAAAGATGGAGTTCATCCTATTTTGGTCAAAGACTGCTGGCAGGTCGTGAAAATAAATTATTCTCGAGATTTTGATGCCAAAAATAGTAACGTTCTCTACGGTAATGAAAGTGGCGGTTTCGCAATATCATTGTTAAACGGGCGAGCCTTGTTGGTAAGTGAAAGTTTAGAAAAGCACCTACCTTCATTAATATCCTGTAGTATGGTATATGGCACTTCGTATTATATTCCGCAAGGAGCGAGTTACACCATTGTGATGGATAAGGATTGTGAGCTATTTACGGTTGCGAGTCCTAATGAATTTCCCTTAAAAGATAAGACAAGGGCTCTGACCTCTAAGGAAATAGATAGTATTAAAGTAAACGCAGACAAAGAATTTAGAAGTTAAATATGGAAACAATCAAACCGATTTGGACCAATGATGATGAGCTTTTTAAAATAGCCAAAGAAGAACTCTTTGTAGCATTGGTTGGTGATATTTTAGATGTTCTAGGATACCAGCACCAATTTCTACCGCCCAATATTAAACCCTTGAATCCCGATTTTGTGGTCATAGGTAGGGCAATGCCTGTATTGGAGGCGGATGTCTTTGAGGAAAAAGTTGAAAAAACCAATAATCCATTGATGAAAAAGCCCTTTGGTATTATGTTCGAAGCGCTGGACGATTTAAAAAGGAACGAGGTCTATATCTGTACTGGTTCCTCCCCAAGATATGCCCTATGGGGCGGTCTTATGAGCACCAGGGCTATGAAGCTTGGTGCAGCCGGGGCTGTAATGGATGGCTATTCCAGGGATACTAACGAAGTACTCAACTTAAATTTTCCCGCATTTTCCTTTGGAGGATATGCTCAGGATCAAGGTCCGCGCGGTAAGGTAATAGACTATCGGGTGCCTATTGAAATAAAGGGGACAAGAATAAATCCTGGAGATATTGTTTATGGTGACAGGGACGGGGTCTTGATTGTGCCTAGAGAAGTGGAAACCAAAGCATTTATGGGCGCCATAGAGAAAGCAAGAGGTGAACAGTTAGTGAAAAAGGCGCTGGAAGAAGGCATGAGCACAGTGGATGCATTTAATAAATTCGGTATCATGTAGACAGCCTATAATATAAGGGCTGTCAGAATCAACTACATATGAGTTCAAAAAAAACGAATTACTTATTAGGAATTAGTTTTGTATCTACGATTGGAGGTTTTCTCTTTGGGTACGATACGGCTATTATTTCGGGTTGCAATACGTTTTTGGAACAACATTTTAATCTATCTGCAGCTCAGCTTGGTTGGTTGGTTTCGTCTGCCTTATTAGGCACCATTTTAGGATGTGTCATTGCAGGTACCATCACCGATAGGTTAGGAAGAAAAAAAGCCTTGATATTGGCCGCACTATGCTTGTTTGTCTCCGCAATGGGTTCCATGTTACCACCTCAATTTTTGGGTAATTTAGATAGTCCATTTTGGATTACGAAACATCAAGATACCTCGTACTTGTTCTTGATTACCGTCCGTATTATCGGTGGTATGGGCGTAGGGATAACATCAGTGGTAGCACCGATTTATATTTCGGAACTTTCCCTGCCTGAGAATAGAGGTAGAATGGTCTCATTGTACCAGCTCTCCATAACCTTGGGTATTTTATTGGCTTTCTTAATAGACTGGCTCGTATTGACCAATGCCGGGGAAAGAGCGGGAGTCATTTCCAATGGAACAACAAGCTTTTGGCAATGGTTATTCGTTGATGAGCTTTGGCGCGGAATGTTCGGTACCGAAATTCCCATTGCGTTGATGTTCCTAGTATTACTTTTTATGGTTCCCGAGACTCCAAGGTGGTTAATTTCAAAACAACGTTATGATGATGCGGAGACCATAATGATCAAAATTAATGGTAAGGCATATGCTCAAGCCCAAATGGCAGAGATTAAAAAAGTGATAAAGGTAGAAAGCGGTGGCTTCAAGGAATTATTAAAACCCTTCATGAAGATTCCTTTATTGATAGGAGTATTACTTCCTATGTTTTCACATTTAAGTGGTATAGCGGCCATTATGTACTTTGCACCCAATATCATAAACGAATCGGTGCAGCGTGTTGAAAGTGCTTTTTTAGGGGCGGTATTGGTAGGAGTCGTAAATAGTGCGTTCACATTTGTCGCCATATATAATATTGAAAAGTTTGGACGAAGGAAACTATTACTAATAGGTGTTATTGGGGCATTTATATCTTTGATGGGAGTCGGCGTGTTCTTTGCAATAGGTTCGCAATACGTAATCATTCCGCTGTTAATGTATGTTGCTAGTTTTGCATTTTCCTTCGGCCCTATCGTTTGGGTGATCATCAGTGAAATCTTTCCGACCAGAATACGGG
>JBARUM010000699.1:0-4985 GCA_049645725.1 Maribacter sp. | reverse complement strand
ACATTTTGTCCCGGCTTATAAATGAATTCTGTTTTATGATCTCTCCAGAAAACAAAGGAATCCTCCTCCTCATAGCCTACTATATAACGCTTATTTTCTAATTTAATGGTATGGGCCACAATGCCGTAATCCAGGGCGAGTGGTACTGGAGGTATCAGTCTAAAAAAGTAAAAAAAATTGATTACCGTATATATACCTATTACAATGCCAATTAGTTTGCCTAAATTAATTTCGGCTCGTGCACTTGGACTAGTAACGTAAATAAAAATAATTAAGCCTAAGGTACAACTCAAACTTATCAAGCCAGAAATAAGGAAGATGTTTGTACTCATTTCAGCTAAAAGTACCGGAATCATAAAGGTGAAAAAAGTATAACAGAGGAAAAAATAGACACCAAACTGTAAATACTTATTGGAAATCCTTTTTTTTAAAAACTCATTGGCAACAAGTAGCGCAAGTAGAATAACGAAGAACGAAACCGTTTTAGAAAGAGATACACTTCTAGAGAAGTATATTACATAGGCACTGGATAGTGCGCCAAATAAAAATTGAATAGCCAGTGGAAAATATTCCTCGTAACGTTCCAAGAAAGTGTTGGTCCACTTATTATCATCAACTAAGTTATATAAATAAAGCGTAACAGTGAGGTTTGCCATGTGAAGGCAGAGCATTACTAAATCATAGGTTCTATCAATACGACCAAGCGTTAAAGTATCAAATACAACCCCGGATATAAAAAATAGTATAGGCGCATATTTGTCGTAGCGCCTAATGAACTTTCTAAATGCGCTTTTACGATATCGGACCAGTATCCTTTTCATACTCCGATTGACATTGTTTAAACTATATCTTTTTTGACTATCCCTTGAAAAAACTGAAGACACTTCCTCCATATTTTCGGGAACGGTCCAAATGGGGTAGGTGTTCTAAACTAGTACGTTTGGAATGTTCAATAATCAAAGTGCCTTCTTCCAAAAGCATGTTGTTTGTAAATACCAGTTCGGTAAGTTTAGCAAAGTCCTTCTGCTCCATATCATAAAAAGGGTCGGCAAAGATAATATCAAACTGTTCCGTGTTTTTACTTAAAAAGGAAAAGACATCGGTCTTTAGGGTGCGTATGCCCATCTCCAAATTCGTAGATATTTTGTTGATATAACTAATGCATCCCATGTTAGCATCTACTGCTAATATATCTCTAGAACCTCTAGAAGCAAATTCATAACTAATGTTTCCGGTTCCCGAAAAAAGATCCAAAACTTTTAAATCCGGAAAATAATAGCTGTTGTTCAGGATATTAAAAAGACCTTCCTTGGCCATATCCTTAGTAGGTCGTACAGGTAATTTTTTAGGAGCTTGTAAATTCCTACCTTTATGTTTTCCTGAGATAATGCGCATTATAGGGTGTTTAGGACCGTAAAGTCAATAGAGGCAAGTTCTGGTTCTCCTAGCTCTAAATGATTGGGATAGGTAGGAGCAAATATTGAAATATTCTGAATGTAGTCGTAACATAGCCGAAAAATAGGATCATCCTCTTCTATTGACCCAAAAAGCTTAACTGGAACTTTTTCCGTATTTAACTCTAATTGCTCCAGAACAAAAAGTAGATAATAGGCAAAATCTTCCTTTGTCTCATACAAAAAACTATTGAACAACAGTAGCTTTCTTTGTTTGATTATGGTAACATCCAATTGCTTTTTACTCACATGTCCATAACAGATCGCATCATTGGTATTTCCGTAATTGGTCAGTAGTGATTGTAAAAGTACGGTACCATTATGCACATAAGTAAATTCCCCATACATATCATACACATAGTTATTTACGTTCATGTAGGGTACGTAAACATTTATAATATCCTGATTTTCCACTTCGTCATAGGCCATTACATCCGTTGGTAGAATTTTGGCATTAAACTGCAGGTAGCTAGAAATTTCTTTAATATCAAATAGCGATTTCGGAACAAGACTAAAAAGGGTGTTCCTATGTATAACAACGACTTCATCGAATTGCTTCTTTTGAAGTTCATGTTTATGGAACAATTTTTCCAGTTCTGGCAGTAAAGTGAGTGGGTTTAGTTCTTCTTTGAATAACAAACTATCGGAATACAAGAGTTTTTGAGAAACCGTATCGGCCACACAAAAAGAAAGTCCATTCAAGCTAACCTGAATGGACAATTTTTTAAAATTTTTATCCGCTATATCCGCGTCTTTATTGATCTTCTTTTTTGTCATATATGGGTGGCCAGTTACCACTGGTACTAACTTCTTCTAAAGAACCTACTTTAATTTCTGTACCGTTTACCTCTTCCACACTAATTTGGGCATTTTCACGTGCTACCAAATCTTTTGGCTGGTCTGCTAAAAGTAAACTTTTAGCCACTTTTGCTTCGAAAACAGGAGCTTTATAGCCACTTTTTTCTATAATTTTAGAAGACATGGTAATCTTTTCGGTAGGAAAACCAGGAACCTCCATTAAGTTCTTATAACGTGTATCTTTCTTAAACAATGAATCTTTTACAGAGACAAAGCCCAGTGTGTCAATGATCTTAACTTCTTTAAGGAGATCAATTTGATAAGTTTTATCAAATTCCATAAAAGAAGAATCGCGCTGTTGTGTGATTACATATTTACCGGTATCGATGAATTTAATCAAACTATTGAAGTCATTGGCATATCTGCCGTTCACTGTCTTGTACGCTTCTTGTGAGTTTCTAATATCCTTTAATTTTGCTACGACCTTTCCAAAACGTTCTTGCTTAACTTCAGCAAATTCAATAGGTCCGGTAATCGAATTGTAAATAAGGTATCCCAACCCGATACAAGCAATCCAAAGTACAATCTGTATAATGGTCTTCATTTCGTATGTGTTAATTTAATTTAGTGGTTCTCACAAATCTACAATTTTTTTTTAATCGTAAAAGTTTTTGGCGCAAAAATCATCTTTATCTTTGAGCGTCCATGAAACCATTAACTACCGCTACTTTTTACACAGAGTTAGAATCTAAGTTTCCACACGTGCCAACGCTCAAACAAGAGGTGGCCTTAAGGAAATTATCCGAGTTTATGTTGTCCACTATTAAGGAAGAGGTTTTTCTATTAAAAGGCTTTGCTGGAACGGGAAAGACCACGTTAATTGGTACCTTGGTCAATAGTCTTTGGAAAACAAGAATGAAATCTGTTTTAATGGCGCCTACTGGCAGGGCCGCCAAGGTCATGTCCAATTATTCTTCCAGCCATGCCTTTACAATACATAGGAAAATCTATTTCCCGAAAAAACAGAGCGGGGGTGGGGTACAGTTCGTTCTTGCTCCTAATAAACATAGGGATACGATTTTCATTGTGGATGAAGCTTCCATGATACCGGATACTCCCGCAGATTCCAAATTATTTGAAAATGGGTCGCTCTTAGATGATTTAATGATGTTCGTGTATTCCGGCCATAATTGTAAATTGATGTTGATTGGAGATACCGCTCAGTTGCCTCCGGTTCATTTAGTGTTGAGTCCGGCACTAGATGCGGACAAACTTTCTTTGAATTACAATAAAGAGGTGGTACGATTAGAGTTGGACGAAGTGGTACGACAAGAAGAAGATTCGGGAATTCTTGTAAACGCGACTCTTTTAAGGGAACAGCTACAGGGTAGTTATTTTGAAGGTTTTCAGTTTAATTTAAATGGCTTCCGCGATATTGTTCGCCTTATAGATGGTCATGAAATCCAAGAGGCCATTGACGGATCCTATTCTGAAAATGGAAAGGAAGAGACTGCAATTATTGTTAGGTCAAATAAAAGAGCCAACCTTTATAATCTTAATATTAGGGAGCGTATTCTTTTTTTGGAAAACGAATTGGCCGTTGGCGATTTTATGATGGTGGTCAAGAACAATTATTTTTGGCTAAAGCCTAACTCCGAAGCTGGTTTTATAGCTAATGGAGATATAATAGAAATCTTGGAAATCTTTGCATTCAAAGAGCTTTATGGATTTAAGTTTGCCGAGGTAAAAGTGCAGATGGTAGATTATCCTAATATGAAGCCGTTTGAAACAGTTTTACTTTTAGATACTATAAGGGCTGAATCACCCTCATTATCTTATGAAGATGGTAATAGGTTGTACCAAGAGGTGATGAAGGATTATGACGGTGAGAAATCCAAATACAAAAAATTCCTAGGTGTTAAGAACAACAAATATTTTAATGGATTACAGGTAAAGTTCTCTTATGCCATTACCTGCCATAAATCTCAGGGCGGGCAGTGGAATACTGTATTCGTGGAACAACCTTATTTACCAAACGCGATAGATAAAGAATACCTGCGTTGGCTCTATACTGCGGTCACGAGGGCAAAACAACAACTATATCTTATAGGTTTTAAAGATGATTTTTTTGTTGAGTAGGAAAAGGCTATTTTAGTGATGTAGGCATTAAATCGTACCCATATAAAAAAGATTATAATTTAATAAAATGAATACCGAAACAACCTTGAGTATATTTTTAGGGATTGGCCTGGCCGCTTCGGTGGGTTTTCGGGTTTTCTTACCTTTATTTGCCCTAAGTATGGCATCCTATTTTGGGGTCTGGGATTTAAATGAAAACTGGGAGTGGATTGGAAGCTTAGTTGCCGTTTTAACCTTGGGGATAGCCACAATTGTTGAGATTTTCGCATATTTTATTCCATGGCTGGATAATCTTTTGGATAGTATTGCGGTACCCTTGGCGGCTATAGCGGGAACAGCTGTCATGGTGTCCACAGTTGCCAATTTGGACCCAGTGGTTACGTGGTCTCTAGCAATTATAGCGGGAGGAGGAACTGCAACGGCAATTAAGGGCGCTGGAGCAACAGGAAGACTGGCCTCTACGGCAACTACTGGAGGATTGGCAAATCCCGTTGTCGCGACAGTAGAAACAGGAACGGCCGCTGGTATTACCGTAGCATCTATATTTGCACCCATATTGGCAGCAGGTCTGGTATGTGCTATTTTATTCGTGAT
>JBARUM010000698.1:0-1890 GCA_049645725.1 Maribacter sp. | reverse complement strand
ACATACAACTTACGATTGCTAAAGTTAAATTAATAGTTGGAAATATTTGATGGATTATTACCCCTAAAGTTGCGCCTACAAAAAATAGAGGGATAATAAATCCGCCTCTCCAGCCTGATATAACGGTTATTGAAATGGCGATTATCTTAAAGACCAAAATCGCAAACAATAAAGTTAAAGGGAAATTTCCCGAAAGTAGTTCGTTAATCTCGTGATGTCCAAAGTATCTTGTTAGTGGAAAGTAAAATGCTATGATGCCAAGTAAAATACCCCCAATCAGTGTTTTGATATAAATAGGGATTGGTCTTTTTTCGAAAAGTGATTTGAGAAACTTAGTGCAAAAAATAAATGCCCACCCAAAAGCGGCTCCGATTACTGCAAAAAGAACTGCATAGCCAAAATCAAAAATCCCTGAATATTCATAGGCAGATAAATCCCATATTGGGCCGAGTCCCAAATGAATGATCAAGGCGAACACCAAGTAACTAAAGCAACTTGCAACAAAAGCAGGGATTATGGCTTTGTAATATTCAACTGCATGTTTATGGTGCAGTATTTCTAATGAAAAGAGGCTACCGCCCAAGGGAGCACCAAATAACGCTGTAAATCCTGAAGCCATTCCTGCGATACTTACTGACCTTAATTCTTCTCCTTTTAGTCGAAACAATTTTCCTATCCAAGTTCCTGTTGAGCCTGTCACTTGAACCAATGGAGCTTCGGGACCGAGACTTCCACCGGATGCAACACACAATAAGGATGAAAGTACCATGGAAGGATTGTTTTTAGGGTCAAGCTTTCCTTTATTAAATCGAATGTTGTTTACTATCAAATGTATTTCTCCTGGGTCTCCAATAAAATGAATAATCAACCCTGCCAAAAATCCGCAAATTGCCATTATAGGAATTACTTGCCAACCACTAAAAAATGCTAATTGGTGGGTAAGAAATTCAAGTCCGATCCAGTAAACACCGGCAATCAGTCCTCCTATTAGTCCAAGAAAAGCCCATAATAAAAAAGTACGACTGAAAACAAATGGGTTAAATCGGACAGGTTGGTCTAAAATGTTTAAGTATGTTAGTAATTTTCTTCTTCTTTTTAATTTCAATGTTCTGTTTCTGTATTATATACCCTTTACGGCACTTAAGTTTACACTAAATTAATTTTCAACCTTATTTTCTGTTCTCTATTTGTTAATGCTTCCTAACAACAAAACCTAAAAATACGTTTCTCTAAAACACTCTCCAAATACCATTTCCCAATTCCTGGATAACAGCATATTTTCAAGTTAATGAGGCGTTCATACAGACCCAGTAATAGAATTTTCATCTAATTGATTCCTTCTGAATTATTTTAATAACTTTCAATTTGGCATCACAATTAAAGTTAGGTATGCTTACAATAATGGTCCAGTAAATAAATAAGGCATAGCAACAGATGTGCATCTTCAAAGTTCCTTTTAAATTGATAGTCTTAATTTCACTGTAATGTTTTGGGTCAAAATAGGGTATACGGGTTTTACCTTTCGCTTACGTTCTTATTACTTAACAAAAAATTGTTTTTTAGGATTTAATGCAGCCTAACCACGGAAGTGAATTCCTTTTGCGAAAAACCTTTAAACAATAGTTCACTTATATTTTTGGTCTGATAAGTAGGTTCGAGAAGCAAGTTCTTGAAGCCTTACGAGAGTAGTACAGAGCTCTCCGAAATCATTTCACGTTCCTTACACGACTCACAGATAAATTCAATTTTTTGTTCCATACTCTTGTTTCCTTCCAAGGCATGAAAATTTAATTTTGATCTCAAATTATAACCCCAAAAGTGTAAATTATGTTCCTTTAACTTTGTGAAATTTGTCATTTTAACGTACCCTTTCATCCATCAACATTAATG
>JBARUM010000697.1:0-3261 GCA_049645725.1 Maribacter sp. | reverse complement strand
AAATAGGTATTTGGATTAGGTTGTTTGTAAAGATTTTCTTTGATAACATCTGCATCCAGATCATATTGTTTAGCGAACTGTATGCCCAAATCTTGAGGCATTTTATGAAAGTAATAATCTCTGATTAATTTACGTCCGAAGAAATTTCCACTACCATCATCCATGGGAATATACCCTAAAGAGGTCACTTTTTGAAAAAGTTGATGCCCATCATAATAGCTACAATTTGATCCCGTACCCAGAATACATACAATTCCTTGATGTCCAATTTTTGTTGTTGCAAAGATTGCCGCATAGGTGTCCTCTTTAACCTCAGCTTTTGCGTTCGGAAAATAGTCCGTGAAAATATCCCTTAAAAATCTTTTCATCCTATCCGTTCCACAACCTGCTCCATAGAAGTAGAGTCTAGAAACCTTTTCCCTGTTCTTGGACAGTTCAAAATTATTAGCCAATCGATCCTCAATAACATCTTTTGTCAATACTTCTGGGCTCAAACCCAAGGTCTGGGTCAAAAAAAGTTGATTCCCCTTATCGTCTAACGCAATCCAATCTGACTTGGTTGCACCACTATCCACTATTAAAATCATATAGCTATCTATTTAAAAAAAGAAACCTGAAAATAGGTAAAAAATACCTTATTTTCAGGAAATTCTTTATAAAACTTGAACGGAGATTAAAGCGTATTTACGTGCTGGATTAAGTCTACCATTTTATTTGAAAAACCAGCCTCATTATCATACCAGCAAATTAGTTTGAAGAACTTAGAGTTGAGCTCTATTCCAGCTCCAGCGTCAAAAACACTGGTGTTTGATTCTCCAATAAAATCTTGAGAAACAACAGCTTCTTCCGTGTAACCCAAAACTCCCTTTAGTGATCCTTCCGATGCATTTTTGAAAACCTTTTTTATTTCCTCATAAGAAGTTTCTTTTTCCAATCTAACCGTTAAATCTACCACGGATACATCTGCGGTTGGCACTCTAAATGCCATCCCTGTAAGTTTTCCTTTTAAAGCAGGGATTACTTTGGTAACGGCTACAGCGGCTCCTGTCGAAGCAGGGATAATGTTCAGCATGGCACTTCGTCCGCCTCTCCAATCCTTTTTAGATGGACCGTCGACCGTCATCTGTGTTGCAGTGGTTGAATGAACTGTGGTCATCAAAGCTTCTTCGATACCAAAAGCATCGTTCAAAACTTTAGCCATTGGAGCCAAACAGTTTGTTGTACACGAGGCGTTGGAAACTATGGTGTTAGATGCCTTAACTTCGGTATGATTCACACCCATTACGAACATAGGAGCATCTTTGGACGGTGCTGAAATAACTACCTTTTTTGCTCCACCATCTATATGATATTGTGCAGTTTCCAATGTTGTGAAAATACCGGTACACTCGGCAACCGTTTCCGCACCTACGGCATCCCATTTGATGTTTTTAGGATCTCTTTCAGCCGTTATCCTTACGGTTTTTCCATTTACGATTAAATGCCCGTCCTTTACATCTACAGTACCTTCAAATGCTCCATGAACCGAGTCGTACTTTAACAAGTATGCTAGATGTTCAACATCCAACAGATCGTTAATGGCAACCACATCAACATCACCACGTTTAACCGTAGTTCTGAAAACTAATCTGCCTATTCTACCGAATCCGTTAATTCCTATTTTTAAATTTGACATTTTCTTCTTTTTATTTATTAAAATTATGTTGTCATTATCTCAGAAACTCTTATAAGTTCCTTGTCTATTTTTGTATGCCCTTTTATTGCTTTGTTTATAGGAGTTAGAATAAGTTTGTTATCCTGAACACCGACCATTAAACTAGTTTTACCTTCTAACAAAGCCTCTACGGCCTTTACTCCCATTCTACTTGCCAATACTCTATCATAACAAGATGGAGGCCCACCCCTCTGCATATGTCCCAAAACAGAAACACGGACATCATATATAGGCAAATGTTCTTCAACGTATTCTTTTAACTCAAAAACATTCTTTCCGGATTTATCCCCTTCTGCCACAATAACTATACTTGAGGATTTGCCGGACTGTTTACTTCTTTTAAGCGATTCCAACAAACGATCAAGACCCAGGTTTTCTTCCGGAATCAATATTTCCTCGGCACCGGCTCCTACACCGGCATTTAGAGCAATGTGCCCAACATCGCGCCCCATTACTTCTACAAAGAAAAGACGGTTGTGTGAACTTGCCGTATCCCTAATCTTATCTATGGCATCTACAACGGTATTACAGGCGGTATCGAATCCTAAAGTGAAGGTAGTTCCAAAAATATCGTTATCGATAGTTCCTGGGATTCCGATTACCGGAAAATTGTACTCCTTATTAAAAATCATCGCTCCAGTGAAACTTCCATCACCTCCAATGACCACGAATGCATCTATGCCTTCCTCAACAAGTTTATCATGAGCTTGTTTTCTACCTTCAGGGGTTCGAAAATCCTCACATCGGGCAGATTTTAGTATAGTTCCTCCCTTATTTATGATGTTATTTACACTACGGGCATCCATAGGCTTAAAATCACCTTCAATCATGCCTTGATAACCCCTATAAATGGCAACGCAGTCAACCTTCATATACGCACAGGTCCTAACAACTGAACGTATTGCCGCATTCATACCGGGAGAATCGCCCCCAGATGTCAGCACCGCTATTTTTTTAATTTTTGTTGACATGAAAAAATTTAAGCCAACGAAAGTACTAAAAGTTCTTTCAATAAAGAAATGCATAACTGTTGCAAATCAAACTAAAAACATCTAAAACGTTTTCGTTATGATTATTTAACTTTGAGATGATCTACTTGGCGAATTTGGTAACATTTTGATAACCTTTATATCTAATTGATAGATCTAGTTTTGGAGTAAAATCGCAATAAACTGTCCTTTCCCATAACGGATGGTAGTTCCTTATTCCGTGGTAAGACCGCCTCTTTAGGGCTGTCTTTTTTAAGGATTTTTCTAAAAAGCTCTCTAAAACTATCAAAATCTACCTGATAGGAGAGTCCTGCACCTTGCGTAGAGCCTTGTTGATCCGGTAAGAATGCTTGGATTTCACTTTGCCTGCTAAAAAACTTAGCACTTAGTGTACCTTCCTCGTTTAAGATTACCTGTATTTCAAAATCACCTGCCACAAGTGTTTCACTGGCACCACCAACAGGAACACCAACTTTGCCATTAAATAAAACGCGGTCACTAATTTGTGTTGATACGGTAACGCCTATGCGATCGTCAGTTTCAATATCAGTATTTATG
>JBARUM010000696.1:0-3205 GCA_049645725.1 Maribacter sp. | reverse complement strand
GGTAAATATGCTTGCGGTCATCAGTTGGCTTTTGGCCAATAGAAAATACGCGGAGATTTCCTTGGTTTGCAGTGGTAAAGAAGATGAAAGTGATAAACTTTACTGCCTAAATGATCTATCGGATGAGCAATTGCATTCCCTTTACAGAAATAAAAAGATATTATCTCAGGACGATATAGAATATGCGGACTATGTTTGGCAATTGTATTGCAGTAACAATCCCATACGTTTAGAGAATCTGTCCGATTATGAAAATTTTCAATTCGATTATTTGGGAGATGCCGTTAAAACACATTTAAAAAGGTTCCCGAGCATAGCCAATGGCCTTAATGGTATGGAGAACAACATTTTAAAACTAGGTTTAGATAAAAAACCTCGCTCCAAGGGCGAATTTCTAAGCGCCATTCTACAAAATCAGGGCAATCTAGGTTTTGGGGATACGCAATACGAAAGAGCCATAAATAGATTAAAGCCCTTGTTTACAGGTTTTAATCCGGTGCGACTCTCAAAAAAGGGAAAAGAGATCTTAGAAGGAAAAACAAGTTATTATTCCTGTATAAAAGACAACGATGTTTATCTAGGCGGCGCATTAAAATATAATTTCCTCTACAATACGGATTCCAGCAGAATCCTAAAATTATAGCATGCAATTAAGCGCCTCTGAGCTTATTTTAAATGCTGATGGCAGTATTTACCACCTCAACCTGCTTCCAAGTGACATAGCTACTACTATAATTACCGTTGGCGACCCCGACCGGGTGCTAGAAGTTTCAAAGCATTTTGATTCCTTTGATATAAAAAAAGGGAAAAGAGAGTTCTTAACCCATACAGGCACTTTAAATGGAAAACGACTGAGTGTAATTTCTACAGGTATAGGAACAGACAATATCGATATTGTTTTGAACGAGCTAGACGCCTTAGTCAATATCGATTTTAAGGCTAGAGCAATAAAAAAAAATCGTATACGATTAAGGATTGTCCGAATCGGCACTTCAGGGGCCATTCAATCGGATATTCCTGTGGATTCTTTTCTAATGAGTCAATTTGCAATTGGTTTTGACGGGCTTTTACACTTTTATAAAAGTGATATGAACAGCTTTTCCGAAATGGAGGATGCCTTCATTTCACAAACACAATGGTCAAGTAACAAATCACGACCATATATCGTGGAATTCTCCAAAAACCTGAGTGCCTATTTTATTGATAATCGTATACGATTAGGGTTTACGGCAACAAGCACAGGGTTTTACGGACCACAGGGTAGAGAACTTAGATTAGCCCCCAGTGCCGAGCCGTTCATGTCCAAAATTGCTGGCTTCGCATATGAAAACCGGTGTATCACCAATCTAGAAATGGAAACATCGGGTATTTATGCCCTGGCTAAATTACTGGGGCACGAAGCAGTTTCCCTTAATTGCATATTGGCGAACAGAGCCACCGGGGAATTTTCCAAAAACCCATCAAAATCAATTGAAGAACTCATAACTTTTGTACTGCAGAAATTAATGAAACGTGAAATCAGTTAGAATTATAGGTGTCCCCGAACATTTTAATCTTCCCTGGCATTTGGCAATAGAGGAAGGTGCCTTTACCGAAAGAGGGATCGATTTACAATGGAGGGATATTCCTGAAGGAACAGGAAAGATGTGCAAATTGCTGGAAACTCATAAAACAGATTTGGCAATCATCCTTACCGAGGGCATCGTAAAGAGTATTACCGAGGGAAACCCATCAAAAATAATACAGGAATATATTACTACCCCCCTGCTTTGGGGAATTCATGTGGCTGCGAAAAGTAGTTTTGGCTCCATAAAGGATTTGGAAAATACAAGTGCCGCCATTAGCCGTTTTGGAAGCGGTAGCCATTTAATGGCTTTTGTGAACGCTAAAAATAAAGATTGGAATCCAAATAAACTGAGATTCAAGGTCATTGATAACCTACAAGGCGCTGTAGACGGACTTACAAATGGAGAGGCGGACTATTTTATGTGGGAACATTTTACCACCAAACCTTTGGTGGATAAAGGTATTTTTCGCCGTTTGGGAGATTGTCCGACCCCTTGGCCTTGTTTTATGCTCGTAGGAACAAATGAATTCATTCAAGCGAATCCAAGCACTATTACCCATATCTGTGAAATCATCAATCTATACGCATCGGAGTTTAAGAACATTCCAAGCATAGATCGCACCTTGGCCAATAGGTACGAACAAAAATTGGAGGACATACAGGAATGGATGAGCCTAACACGATGGGGCCAGTCACAACTACCTATTAAAACACTTACGGAAGTACAGGATACGCTGATTAGCCTTCAACTTATAGAAGATAAGCTAGCGCCCTCTAAGTTTTTGGTACAAAAGCATAGGGATTAAACCATTTGTAAAGAAAAATGCTTGTTGATCAGTTTCTTAAACGTAGTATCGGACAGCGGTTTTTGTGCAAAGTCAGAAATATAGGGACTAGCTATGGCTCGTTCCTTATCTTCCCTATTATCACTTATGGTTACAAGTACGATTACAATTTGGTCTTTTAACTCCTCTGGTACTTGCTCTTCATAGTTTTTGATAAACTCCCAACCATCCATTATCGGCATTCTGAGATCTAAAAGCACCATACATGGAAAGTCTAGTTTTTCAACACCTTTGTCGAGGATAAAATCCAGAGCCTCTTGACCGTTCAGTGCAGAATTGATGTCAATATCCAACTCTAGTTTATTGATGAAGATAGAATGTAGGAAGTTACTAGCTTCATCATCATCAACTAGCAAAATAGATTTCAAATTGTCGAATTTCTTCATAGCTCGATTTTAATTAGTCAGAAAATACCTCAGTAAAATTACTAAAAATCCTATGTTCAGAACTTACCAAACAATGTTTTTATTGTCCTTTAAGGATAAAATATTGTTACACTTGGAAAAGTGTCTGTTTCCAAACCAATATCCTCTATTAGCACTTAACGGAGACGGATGACCGGAAGTGAGTACGTGATGTTTGTGGGAATCTATAAGTGATTGCTTCTTTTTTGCAAACCCTCCCCATAACAAAAATACCAAACCCTCTTTTTTGAGTGATAGTTTTTTGATGACCGCATCCGTAAAGGTTTCCCATCCCTTTCCCTGGTGGCTGGCCGCCTGGTGCGCTCTCACTGTAAGCGTAGCGTTTAATAGCAATACCCCTTGTTTTGACCACCGCTCCAGATTACCAC
>JBARUM010000695.1:0-4235 GCA_049645725.1 Maribacter sp. | reverse complement strand
AGAATCAGAAAAGTCATTGAATAGAAATACACCTGTTTTCGCACTTTCGGCATCCACAGGAATGGACATCAAAAATGAAATAACAGCCTTTAAGATGGATGGGCTTATTGCCAAACCCTTTGATCCTGATAAACTACATCAAAAGATAAAGAGAGTTATCTTAACAAATCAATCAAAAAACAACGATTTCATAGATGTAGCTTAATCCTTATAGGTTACAAGATATAATCCGTACTAACAAAATTGGATAATTTAGTTTCCAATAATTGTTGAATGGTCTCATTATTTAGATCATTGTTCTTAAAAGCTACAAATGTTCTTATGGAAAACGAACGTAATGCATCATGAACACTTAATGTTGCCTGTGCCGAATCTTTTCTTCCCGTAAACGGATATACATCCGGACCACGTTGACAAGAACTATTTAAATTTACTCTACACACTAAATTCACCAATGTGTCTATCAGCGGC
Source organism: Maribacter sp. (assembly GCA_049645725.1). Classification (GTDB taxonomy): domain Bacteria; phylum Bacteroidota; class Bacteroidia; order Flavobacteriales; family Flavobacteriaceae; genus Maribacter. The sequence goes on along the minus strand of JBARUM010000695.1, from coordinate 3,764 downwards.
GCCAATGCATAAACATCTTTACCAAAAAGACTTACCTGTTGACCATAATTGCTTTCGGCCATATCATCTAAAGGCTCCTCAATATCCGAAAATGGAACAATTGGAATAATGGGTCCAAACTGCTCTTCCTTATACACTCGCATGTCCTTAGTTACCGGGTAAAGTACGGCCGGCCAAATATAATTCTCCGTTCGTTTTCCCCCTTTTTTGTTCATGATTTTAGCACCTTTCGAAAGTGCATCATCAATTAACTCCTGTATATAATCAGGTTTCTGCGGTTCTGGCAAAGGTGTTAGCTTCACACCATCATCCCAAGGGTTTCCAAATTTTAATTCATCTATAGCAGCACTAAAATTCTTCAAAAATGAATCCTTAATTTTCTCATGTACGTATACTACTTTTAAAGCCGTGCAACGTTGTCCGTTAAAGGAAGTAGTGCCGGCAACCACTTCATTAACGGTTAGCTTCATATCGGCATCGGGTAAAATAATCGCCGGATTTTTAGCTTCAAGCCCAAGTACTAAACGTAACCGATTACTTTTAGGATGTTGATCTTGCAGGGCATTTGCAGATTTGCTGTTACCAATCAGTGCCAAAACATCAATCTTTCCGGTCTTCATAATCGGGGCTGCAACTGCTCTACCACGTCCAAAAATTATATTGACAACTCCTTTAGGAAAACTAGTTTGAAATGCCTCCAACAAAGGTGTAATCAAAAGGACCCCATGTTTGGCAGGTTTAAAAATAGTAGTGTTCCCCATTATAATGGCAGGAATCAAAAGGGCAAAAGTCTCGTTCAGGGGATAATTGTAAGGGCCTAAGCACAGTACAACCCCCAATGGACCTCTTTTAATATGCGCATAAACACCGTCATGTTTTTGAAATTTAGCGGCATCCCGATCCAATTGTTTATAATCTTCTATAGTATCCTCTATATACTCTACCGTACGATCAAATTCTTTTTGGGAATCCGGTAAAGATTTCCCTATTTCCCACATTAATAATTTCACAACTTGATCTCTCTTAGTTTTCATCTTAGAAACAAAAACTTCCATACACTCAATACGATCTTTCACATGCATCGTAGGCCAAACTCCTTGTCCTCTACCATATGCACTTAATGCCGAATCCAATGCTTCTAGAGCTTCTGTTTCCTGCATATCTGGAATGCTTCCCAACAGTGTAGGTTTGTAGTCCTGTGAAGAAGAAATAGTTGAAAACACCTCTGTAGTGTTACCGGTCCAGTCTTTAAGCTCTCCGTTTACCAAATATTTTTTTTGGTGTATAACATTATCGATTTGGTATTCCGCAGGAATATTAGTTTTAACTGTGCCCATAATATTATTTTAATAATGAGTAAAAATCCTAGATTTCTCAAAAATTCTGTGTTATACAATAGGTTTCATTGCTGTCATAGATTCTCTTAATCTAGCGCCTACGATTTCAACAGGATGTTCTCTTAACATCTTATTTATTTCAATTAATTTAGCGTTATCTACCCCGTTTCCACGACCCTTTCCGTAGTGTTTTCCAATAACATCAACATCTATCTTTTTCATGAAATCCGATAATAAAGGTTTACAGGCATGATCAAACAAATAACAACCATACTCCGCCGTATCAGAAATTACCCTGTTCATTTCGAACAATTTCTTTCGTGCGATGGTATTAGCAATTAAAGGCGTCTCATGTAGTGATTCATAATATGCAGATTCTGCAATGATACCTGATTCTGTCATGGACTCAAAAGCCAACTCTACTCCCGCCCTAACCATGGCAATCATCAAAACACCATTATCATAAAATTCTTGTTCTGCAATATCCTTACTACCTGCCTGAGTCTTTTCAAAAGCAGTTTCTCCCGTGGCCGCTCGCCAAGTCAATAAGTTTTTATCATCGTTCGCCCAGTCTTCCATCATCGTTTTAGAAAAGTGACCGGTCATAATGTCGTCCATGTGTTTTTGAAACAACGGACGCATGATATCCTTTAATTCCTCTGAAAGCTCAAATGCCTTAATTTTAGCAGGGTTTGAAAGGCGGTCCATCATGTTGGTTATTCCCCCATATTTCATTCCCTCCGTAATAGTCTCCCAACCGTATTGAACTAATTTGGAAGAGTAACCTGCTTCGATTCCCTTTTCAATCATTTTATCAAAACAGAGAATGGAGCCAGTTTGTAATAAACCACAAAGAATGGTTTGTTCCCCCATTAAATCTGACTTTACCTCAGCAACAAATGAAGATTCCAAAACACCTGCTTTATGGCCACCTGTTCCAGCCGCATAGGCCTTAGCCTGTTCTAATCCTTTCCCTTCAGGGTCGTTCTCCGGATGTACTGCAATTAGAGTAGGCACCCCAAACCCCCTTTTATATTCCTCTCTTACCTCAGAACCTGGGCTTTTAGGAGCCACCATAATAACGGTCAGATCTTTACGGACCTGAGTACCTTCCTCAACAATATTGAATCCATGTGAATAGGACAATGTTGCACCCTTTTTCATTAAAGGCATAACAGCACTTACAACTGCAGTATGTTGTTTGTCCGGCGTCAGATTTATAACCAAATCAGCACTTGGAATCAGCTCGTTATAAGTCCCTACGGTAAAACCGTTTTCTGATGCATTGATATAAGATTGTCTTTTTTCCTTGATTGCCGCATCACGAAGGGTATAAGAAATATCAAGTCCGGAATCCCTCATGTTCAAACCTTGGTTTAAACCCTGTGCCCCACATCCAACGATAACAATTTTTTTTCCTTTCAAGGCAGTAACACCATCTGAAAATTCCATGGAATCCATAAACCTACATTTTCCTAGTTGAGTTAATTGGTCTCTTAACGATAGTGTATTAAAGTAATTTGCCATTTTATGTTCTATTTAATTTAGTGCTTGCCCAAAGCAAAGGGCATATATTCTTAGCAGTTAAGTATTTGATTGGTTTTAATTAATTGTGTTGAAATTCTTTTATTAAAGCAGATATCTGCATTTCGTCCTTTGAAACAGAAATACGTCCGGAACGTACAAATTGCATAATGCCAAAAGGTTTTAATTGCTCATGCATCTGATCAATTTCATGTCGTCTACCACTTTTTGCCAAAACGAAAAAGTCTCGTGCTACCGTTACGATTTGCGAGTTACTCTCCTTGATTATATTCTGTATTTGTCGCTCATCGAATAAAAGATCAGAAGCAATTTTGAACAGAGCGGATTCTTGATAGATAGTCTCATCGTCCGTATGATAAAATGCCTTAATGACTTCTATTTGTTTCTCTATCTGACCAACAATATTAGTGACCCATTTTTCTGTAGTATACACCACAATAGTAAATTTAGAAACCTCATCTATCTCTGATTTTGAAACATTTAAACTTTCTATATTAATGTGGCGTTTTAAAAATATCCCAGATATCCTATTCAGTAGTCCTACGTTATTTTCGGAATATACTGATATGGTAAACCATTGTTTTTCCATTCTTAATTATCTATGTGCTACTATTCTAATTCTTTTATAATCTGCAAACCACCTGCCATTCCTATACAGTTCAGTATTCAAATTTTCCTGTACTTCGTTCACAATATCCAAAATGTCAGATTCGCATACATCCTTTAAAAAAGGTCTACAAAACATTACGAGCCAGTCCTTAATTCCAGTTTCTTGATCAGTTAATTCAGTAGAACGGTCATACCATTCAGCCGAGGTTACAAAAAAGCCTGCTGCTTCTAACTGCGAAGTATACTCTCCTATTGTAGGGAAATACCAAAGTT
>JBARUM010000694.1:0-2887 GCA_049645725.1 Maribacter sp. | reverse complement strand
ATACCCATCTCTCGTAATTTGGCCAATTTCTCTCGTCTAATAATTTCTTGCTCGGATAGTTGCATCGCAATTTATTTAAAGGCGCAAAGATAGGTAAGATGCGGTAATTTTTTTATCTAGCGAGGACAAAAGGAAAAAGCTATAGACATTTAAATAGTTTAAGATGCCAATATTAATCTATCAATCGGTTTAAAGTCCAATGATAATGTATGGATTGTACTTTGTTGTCTATATTATTGTCAGATGTTATTTCTTTTATTGGTCTTATTTTGGGTAATCAAAGGGATAATTTTTTGCTCTTGTTGGGTAAGTTGTAATAGAAAGCTATCCTGATGACTTATAACCAATTCTTTTCTTTAAACAGAAGATAGGTGTTTGCCTGGAAAGAAAACAACAACAATAAAGATAGAATCCATATTCAAGAAAAAGAACCAGGTTTACTCTCGTCAGTTAGTTTTTTATCAGTCCTTGTTTCTGATGTATAAAGTTAAGTAAACCTTTTTTAGGTAGGTTTTTAAAAGTCTTTCTAAGCGCTGGGCATAATAGGGGTTTTCCTGAATATGCTGACTGCAATGATCGTAAATTTTCTTCTGGTACTCAGATAATAACTTATAAATGCACAATTCCACCAAAGGCTCGTTAAGATTAAACCCATACTCTTGAAATTTATTGAACCATTTTCCGAGTTTAAAGATTAATGATGATTCTATAGAGTTTTAACCCTTTTTTAAATAGTTATAAAAATAATTGATTTTGTAACTTAAGGTCTAAATGCGCGACACATAAGTACATCAATCAAAATCCAAATCAAATGAGTTTTTTACGTGTTTTACTTGCTATTATTTTTCCGCCATTATCGGTATTAGGAAAGGGTTGCGGCTCATTTTTAATTGTGCTGCTTTTAACATTTTGTGGCTGGGTGCCTGGCGTTATTGCTGCCTTGGTCATTCTTAATAATCCAAATTAGAGTCTCTTCCCAAACCTTGCTCTTAGATAGGCAACACTCTAGATTTCTGTGTAATTTGCATTTAGTCATTTTAGTACCTTTGTATTAATGAGAATGAATAAAAAAGTACTTTTTCAAGATTTAGGTCATAAGGACTATAAAGAAACCTGGGATTACCAAGAACTACTCTTTCAACAAATTTTGGATTTAAAAATTAGGAATAGACGTGAGGAAACGAACCTTGAAACTCCCAATTATTTTATAATTGTTGAACATAGGCATGTTTATACTTTGGGTAAAAGTGGAGATATTGAAAACCTATTGGTAAGTGAAAAGGTACTGGCCGAAAAAGGAGCGAAATTCTATAAAATAAATAGGGGAGGAGATATTACCTATCATGGCCCTGGACAAATTGTAGGCTATCCAATTTTGGATTTAGACAATTTTTTTACGGACATTCATAAATACCTTCGGTTTTTGGAAGAAATGGTTATTTTGACCTTAAGGGAATACGGGTTAGAAGGGGAACGTTCAAATGGTGAAACGGGTGTTTGGCTAGATGCTGGAACACCGTTTGCTAGAAAAATTTGCGCTTTGGGTGTAAGAGCTTCTCGCTGGGTAACCATGCACGGGTTTGCCTTGAACGTAAATTCGGATTTGGGTTATTTTGATATGATGATTCCCTGCGGTATAAAAGGTAAAGCCGTTACATCGTTAAATATTGAACTAGGAAAGAAAGAGGTTGATTTGGAGGAGGTGAAACAAAAACTGCTCCATCATTTTGAAACGCTTTTTGAAGCAGAATTAATAAAACATAAAACCTTGGTATAGACCAAGGTTTTACACTTTATAAAAGGTGATTACTTACTGAACTTGGTCAATTGCATACTGTTCATTAAATCACCATTTTTTTTATAGGTCTCCTGCTTTACCATGCCCACACCTTCCGCTAACCATACTCTAGACGGGAAGTTGCTTTTGGCCATCATTACCTTGGATTGGTTTTCGCTATAAAGTATAAAACACTCAAAAGTTCCTGCTGGAGTAGTTACATTTTCCTGTTTTTCAACCTTTCTGTTTATCATATCTACCGTGGTGTTCATGCTTATGCCTCCCATGTTCATTTTTAAGGTAACATTGGCGTCTTCCAATTCTTGACCAACACCTAAATCATTGGGCAGCTCAATATCAGTTCCGGTTATTTCCATTTCCATGTCTTTGTATTGTTCCAGCATTTGTTGGGGAACCAAAGATTCGTAATCAACGGTAACCATATTTCCGGTACAAGAAAATGAATAGTTGGTGTCAAAAACCGTTTTTCCTTTTTGATCCACATAAGAAATATCCATAGTGGCTATTGTGGTATCTCCATTGTTTTCCACAGAAGTTACCCTGTAGTTGGATTTTCCCTCTGCTTTACCTTTTTTATTATAGGAGGTGTATTCAAAAGAAGTGCCTTCGTCCATGGGATAAAACCTACTACAGTTGGATTGGGAAAAAAGGCTTAATGCACCAAAAAGGAATGCTACACTTAATACTATCTTGATTTTCATATATAATGTTTGTTATTGTTTAATAAATTCTACTCTTCTGTTTTGAGCTTTACCTTCGCTAGTGGCATTGTCCTGTAGTGGTTCCGATTCTCCCTTACCATCCGTTGATAGTCTGCCAGCATCAACTCCATAGATTTGAATCAATGCGGTTTTTACTGCTTCGGCCCTGTTCTTGGATAAGGTAAGATTGGTTTTATCATCTCCATCGGCATCTGTATGCCCAACAATTTTCAGATTAATGGAAGCATCCTGCTGCATCACTTGGTAAACCTGGCGAATAATTCCCATAGATTCTGGCTTTAAATTATCCGAACCTGAATTAAAAAGTATCGCGTTCGTGGAAATCTTTCCTTCAGAGAGCAGTTTTCTTCTTAAATCGACACCGCCC
>JBARUM010000693.1:0-14491 GCA_049645725.1 Maribacter sp. | reverse complement strand
GAGTCAGAGTTAGCTGAGGAAATTACATACACTATCAATAAAGACGGTACCGGAGATATTCAGGAAATTAATTTTGATGATCCTTGGAATAATTGGATTTTTGAAATCTATGGGGAAGCCGATTTGTCTAAAGAATCTAGCAGGAATGAATTTGAGTACGAAGTGGGTTTTGAAAGTGATCGGGTAACCGAGAAGTGGCGTATTAGAGCAGATTTGGAGCTAAACCAAGCTACTAGTAGTTTTGAGCAGAATAATGAAACTTTTACCAGCGATAGACTTCGCTATTCTGCAGAAGGCAGCATTGTACGAAGCTTGAGCGACCATTGGTCAACAGGAATTTTTGCCGGAGCTCGGCATAATACCTTCACTAATCTAGACTTTTCTGCGTTTGTTCGACCCGCTATAGAATACAATATTTTCCCCTATCGTGAGGTCTTACAACGGGAAATTGTCTTTGCATATCGCATCGGTTATTTTTATAATGATTATATAGATACCACAATATTCGGAAGAAACAGTGAAGGAGTTTTCAATCATTCTTTAGACATTCAATTACGTTATAGGCAACCTTGGGGTAATGTATACACTAGGTTAAGGGGTTCTACTTTTTTAGAGGATTTCAACAAAAATAGGATTCAGCTGTTCGGAAGACTATCAATCAGGGTTTTTAAGGGCCTGGCAGTCACTTTTTCTGGGAATTTCGAGGTTATTCGGGATCAAATTAACCTCCCATCTGGAGATGCTTCCATAGAAGACGTTCTTTTACAACAAAAACAAATTGCAACTGACTTTGAACTTGGTTTTAGGGTTGGACTGAGCTATACGTTCGGCTCGGCCTTCAATAACATTATTAATAATAGACTTTAGCATTTTTTATTAATTCTTACCCAGTACATTGCATTATGGAGAAATATTATATTGGTTTAATTTATCTTCATGATTAAGCGAAAACCTATCTTTGTCAAAAGTCCCGATAATGGAGTTAAAACTTACGAAACCTATTTGTTTTTTTGATTTAGAAACCACTGGAACCAATGTTGCTAAAGATCGTATTGTAGAAATAGCCATCTTAAAGGTCTTTCCGAACGGAAATAAAGAGAGTAAAACTTGGTTGGTAAACCCAGAAATGACAATTCCGGAAGAGGTCGTTGCCATTCACGGTATCTCCAACGAAAAAGTTGCTAACGAACCAACGTTCAAGGAACTTTCAAAAGAAGTACATGCTATGATCAGGGACAGTGACTTGGGCGGTTTTAATTCCGACCGTTTTGATATTCCTTTATTGGCCGAAGAACTTTTACGGGCGGATATTGATTTTGATATGAAAAATTCTGTTTCGGTAGATGTTCAGACCATATTTCATAAAATGGAGAAACGAACTTTGGAAGCCGCTTATAAGTTTTATTGCGATAAGGATTTGACCGATGCTCATAGTGCAGCGGCAGATACGAATGCTACATATGAAGTCCTGCTTTCGCAATTAGACCGTTATCCAGAACTGCAGAACAATATTAAGAAGTTATCCGAATTCTCTAGAAGAAAGCAATCAGTTGATTTTGCTGGTTTTATTGCTTTGGATAAGGAGGGCGAGGAAATCTTTTCATTCGGAAAACATAAAGGGAAAAAAGTTCATGATGTTCTGGAAAAAGAACCTGGATATTTTGGATGGATTTTAAATGCTGATTTCCCTTTATACACCAAAAAAATATTAACACAAATAAAATTGAGTAAACTCAATAATAAATTGAGCTAAATCCTCTTGGTCTATTATGAAAATTATTTGTATTGGAAGGAACTATACCGACCACATTGAAGAACTTAAAAACGAAAGGCCCTTAGAGCCCGTAATCTTTATAAAACCAGATTCTGCCGTTCTGCCAAAGGAACAGGATTTTTACATCCCGGAGTTTTCAAATGATATTCACTACGAGGTAGAGGTTTTAGTGAAAATTAAAAAAGTAGGAAAACATATTGATGAGAAGTTTGCAAATACCTATTACGATGAGGTAGGACTGGGTGTAGATTTTACGGCAAGGGATTTACAAGCAAAATTGAAAGAGAAAGGCCTACCTTGGGAAAAGGCCAAAGGTTTTGATGGGGCTGCCGTGATTGGAAATTGGTTGCCAAAAAATAAATTCAAGAACCTTAATAACCTCAATTTTAAACTGTTAAAGAATGGTGAGGTAGTTCAGGCATCCAACACCAAATTAATGCTTTGGAGAATAGATGAAATAATCGCCTATGTTTCTACGTTCTTTATGCTCAAAAAAGGAGATGTTATCTTCACAGGGACACCAGCCGGTGTTGGCAAAGTGAGTGCAAATGACTACCTTTCAGGTAGTTTGGAAAACGAGGAACTCTTTACGGTAAAAATAAAATAATGATTTATAGTCTAGACAAAATAAATGAAATGGCGGAAGGTGATCAGGACTTCATAAACTCGGTCATTTCGGTATTTCTTGAAGAAGTTCCTACAGATTTGGAAGCTTTGGAGGTAGCCCTTAAGGAGAAAAATCATGAACAGGTTTATCAACTTGCCCACAAAATAAAGCCTAATGTGGACTTATTGGGTATGGAGCAGACCCGTGCCGCTGCCCTGGAGATGGAAACATTGGGAAAACAGGCGGCTAATATGGAGGATATTGAAAAGATTTTGCCTTCGCTCAAAGCAGATATTCACCAAGTGGTCGGTGAGCTGAAAAACGATTTCAATTTGTAATGCTTGCAGAGATTATTACTATTGGAGATGAGATTCTCATAGGCCAAATCGTAGACACAAACTCAGCATTTATATCCAAAGAACTTAATAGGATAGGCATTTCTGTATATCAGATTACTTCAGTACAGGATGATAGGGAACATATCTTAAAATCATTGGCAGATGCCAAATCACGAGTAGATATCGTTATCGTTACGGGCGGATTAGGCCCAACAAAGGACGATATCACCAAGCATACTTTTTGTGAGTTTTTTAATGATGAGCTCGTAGAGGACGTAAAAGTTTTACAACATATAGAATTTCTTTTCGCTAAGTACATATCTACTCCGATCTCCGACCTGAATAGAAAACAGGCTTTGGTGCCTAGTAAGGCTCAAGTGTTGCATAATGCACACGGTACTGCTCCCGGTATGTGGTTGTATGAAGATAATACCACATTTATTTCCATGCCCGGGGTACCTTTTGAAATGAAAAATTTAATGACCAATATAGTCATCCCCAAGCTTGTTGATTTTTATGAACGCCCTCACATCATTCATAAAACTGTAATAACCTATGGGCTAGGGGAGAGTGCCATAGCCCAGCGGATAGAGGGCTGGGAAGAAAGTTTGCCCAAGTTCGTAAAACTAGCGTATTTGCCAAATCTAGGGAAAGTGCGCTTAAGATTAACAGCGAAAGGGAAAGTCCATCAAGAGTTGCAAGATGCCATTGACTCTGTGTCAGCAACTTTATATCCTTTAATCGATGATATTTTGTACGGCACGGAGGATGAAGAAACAATTGAAGAGGTGGTAGCTAAATTGCTTACAAAAAACGAAATGACCTTGGCCACGGCGGAGAGTTTTACCGGAGGCAAAATCGCTGAACGTATTACGGCCATTCCTGGAGCATCCTTATATTTTAAAGGGAGCGTGGTCTGTTACGCAACAGAGGTTAAGCTAAATGTGTTACAGGTTTCTAAGGAAACGGTGGAGCAACACTCCGTGGTAAGTGAGGAAGTGGCTATAGAAATGGCCAATGGGGTAAAAAAATTATTGAATGCAGATTTTGCCATAGCCACTACCGGAAATGCAGGACCAACAAAAGGAGATTCCGATGCGGAGGTAGGAACTGTTTATATTGCTATTGCATCCCCAACGGGGGTTTTCGCAAAACAATTCAGCATGGGAAATCATAGAGAACGAATTGTCCAAAAGTCTGTAAATAAAGCGTTTGAACTACTTCAGAAAGAAATTTTAAAAATGTGAAGTAGAATGTTGGCGGTAAGATAAAAATGATATAAATTTGCACCCTGTTTAAAAGGAAAATTCGACACGATGTCTAAAGTTTGTGAAATTACGGGAAAGAGAGCTATGTTCGGGAACAATGTATCGTTCTCTGTCAACAAGACTAGAAGAAGATTTGATGTAAATCTTTCCAAGAAGCGTTTTTACATTCCTGAAGAAGACCGTTGGGTAACCTTAAAAGTTTCTGCGAGAGCTTTAAAGAGCATTAATAAGAAAGGTATTTCGGCTGTGTTGAAAGAAGCAAGAGCTAAAGGATTAGTAAAATAATCTAGCAAAATATAGATTACGATGGCAAAGAAAGGTAACAGAATTCAAGTAATATTAGAATGTACGGAGCATAAAGAGTCCGGACAAGCTGGTACTTCCAGATATATTACAACAAAGAATAAGAAGAACACTCCAGAAAGGATGGAAATTAAAAAATTCAATCCTATTTTGAAGAGAATGACAGTTCATAAAGAAATAAAATAAGACTTCCACCATTGTGGAGATTGCAAAAAGAGATTAAGTCATGGCAAAGAAGACGGTAGCAAGTTTACAGACAAGTTCTAAGAGATTGACAAAAGCCATTAAAATGGTAAAGTCACCTAAAAGTGGTGCTTATGTTTTTGTAGAATCAGTTATGGCACCAGAAATGGTAAACGAATGGTTGTCTAAAAAATAACAAATACGTTATAGTATTGGTATAAAGCCTCTTTCTTTACGAAAGGGGCTTTTTAATTTTTATATTTGGAGAACTATTGATGATACGATGAGTTTATTTAAGAATATTTTTTCTTCTAAAAAGAAGGAGACCCTGGATAAGGGTCTAGAAAAAACAAAGACGACTTTTTTTTCCAAGCTTGGTAAAGCCGTTGCCGGTAAATCCAAGGTAGATGATGACGTATTGGATAATTTGGAGGAAGTGCTTGTTTCCTCTGATGTTGGCGTAGATACCACTCTGAAAATAATTGAACGCATAGAAGCACGTGTCGCCAAAGACAAATATATGGGCACGGACGAGCTCAATGAAATTTTAAGGGAGGAAATAGCTGGACTTCTTTCGGAGACGCATACCGGAGAAGCTACGGATATTCAAATACCTAAGGATATTAAACCTTATGTGATTATGGTGGTCGGAGTTAATGGCGTTTGTAAGACTACTACTATAGGTAAATTAGCCTATCAACTTAAGAAACAAGGCTATAAGGTTGTGTTAGGTGCTGCGGATACGTTTAGAGCTGCCGCAATTGACCAATTACAGGTTTGGGCAGATAGGGTAGATGTCCCAATCGTGAAACAACAAATGGGAAGCGATCCTGCTTCTGTCGCTTTTGACACCCTAAGTTCTGCCGTTACACAAGAAGCTGATGTGGTAATCATTGATACCGCTGGACGATTACATAACAAAGTGAACTTGATGAACGAACTTACCAAAGTGAAACGGGTTATGCAAAAGGTAGTTGAGGGCACGCCACATGAGGTTTTATTGGTTTTGGATGGTTCTACCGGTCAAAATGCCTTTGAACAAGCAAAACAATTCACAAAGGCCACAGAGGTTACTTCGCTTGCGGTTACCAAATTGGATGGTACCGCTAAGGGCGGTGTTGTCATTGGGATTTCCGACCAATTTCAGATTCCCGTAAAATATATTGGGGTGGGGGAAGGTATTGAGGACTTGCAAGTATTCAATAAATATGAATTCGTAGATTCATTCTTTAAGGTTAAAGGTTAAAAGTTGAGATTTCTCTTTCTATTTATCGGTCTGTTTTTATCGACTATAAGTTGGTCTCAAATAGACCATCCTAAGGCTAGCCCTTTTACAAAAATAGAACAGGAGATAGGGCTTTCGAAAATTACCCTGGCTTACTCCAGACCCGCAGCACGGGGCAGAACTATTTTTGGGAATCGCGCCGATGGCCAACCGGGCCTAGTGCCTTACGGACGTATTTGGCGTGTGGGTGCAAACGAATCTACAAAAATAACTTTTGATTCGGACGTATTTGTACATGAGCAAATACTTCCTAAGGGAACCTATGCACTTTATGCCTTCCCCGAGGAAGACGAATGGGAAATCGTATTTCATAAGAATTTAAGTCATTGGGGTGATGGTAGAACTGCTTATAATCCTAAGGAAGATGCCTTACGTATAATAGTAAAGCCAAAATCAACACTCAGTTTTCAGGAAAATTTTCTGATCTCGTTCGATGAGATAACCCATGACAGTGTAAAAATGATTTTACATTGGGCCGGAACAAAAATCAATGTACCCCTGACGTTTGACACAAATGCTTTAATGGAGCTGCAGATAGCCGAAAAACTTAAGAATACGCCTACGGCACAGACCTATTATGAGATCGCACGCTATTATCAAGAACAAGGTATTAAACATCAGCTGTCACTTGGTTACTTGAAAAAAGCTATTGACTTAGGTGGAGACACCTATTATTTTCATCGTGTAAAATCATTGGTAGAAGCGGAGTTGGGTGACTATAGAGCAGCAATTGGCTCCGCAAGTAAATCATTGGAAATTGCCGACGGTCTTGGAAAGGATGAATTTGTACGAATGAACCAAAAGAATATTACGGATTGGAGTAAAAAATTGAAGCCTTAAAAAAATTAGTTATGAAAAAAAGCATCCTATTACTCTTTGCTGGTATAATTTTCTCGTGCGGGGACAGTTCTAAGGAGGTTGTACAAGCCACTCGTATCTGGGAGCCTTATAACGATTCTCTTGAGGTAGCGGCCAACGCCGACCATGAAAAAGAAAGAATGCAATACAAACTCATTCAGTCTAAGGTATTGGATAAAAATGATGTTTTTCTTCCGCTTTATGAGGAGGTTTCCAATATGGATGAAACAGCATATGAGGCATTAAAGCCTATGATATTGGAGCAGGATATCTATACCATTAGAGCGCATATTCAAGAGGATAGGTTAAGTTATGAGCATCTTGTGCTCTTTTATCTGTACCGCATTTATAAATACGAATTAGACAATACCACTACCCTTAATACCGTAATTGCCCTGAACGAAGATGTGGTAGCAGCTGCCAGAAAACTGGACAAGTTAAAAGCGGAAGGAACGGTATCTGAAATGCAACACCCTATTTATGGGATGCCCATTTTGTTAAAGGACAATATAAATACGTTGGGTATGAAAACAACAGCGGGGAGTATTGCATTGATGGATAATGAGGTAGAGGATTCTTTTATCGTAAAACAGCTAAAAAAGAACGGAGCACTAATTTTAGGCAAGGTAAACCTAAGCGAGTGGGCCTACTTTTTATGTAGTGGCTGTCCCGTAGGTTATAGTGCCTATGGTGGACAGACCTTGAATCCTTATGGGAGACGTGTTTTTGAAACCGGAGGTTCCAGTTCTGGAAGTGGTACATCTGTAGCGGCTAATTATGCAGTCGCCGCGGTAGGTACGGAAACTTCCGGTTCTATTTTGTCACCGAGCAGCCAGAATTCCGTGGTGGGTTTAAAACCGACGATTGGCTTGTTAAGTAGGTCAGGAATTGTTCCTATTTCTAGTACGCTGGATACCCCTGGCCCCATGACCAAAAACGTTCAGGACAATGCTATTCTCTTATCTGCCATGTTGGGCAAGGATGACGCGGATACAAAGTCGGTTGAGGCAGAACCAGGAATCTTGTCCGCCCCTTTACATCCCACTCCTTTTAACGAAATGCGTTTGGGTGCTTTTAGTAATTTAATGGAAAGCGATTCTATTTATAAAGCCACTATTGAAAACTTACGGGAATTAGGAGCTGAGGTTATTGAATTTACCCCTCCCGAGACGAAGATGGACGGTTTCTTGAGCATTTTGAGCATTGATATGCGAAACGATTTACCGGACTATTTGAAGAGTCATTCCAATCCAGAGCAAGTAAAGATAAAATCCATTGCCGATGCCGTGGCATTTAACAATGCCGATTCCTTGACCAGAATTCCCTATGGACAGGCACTTTTTGAAGGAATTATAGCGGACAGCACTACTGCCGAGGGCTTGGACGAGATTAAAGTAAGGTTGGAGAAAAACGGACGTATATTTTTTGATACGGCTATGGACAAACATAATTTGGATGCTATACTTTCAATAAATAACTACCATGCAGGTTATGCAGCGGTGGCCAAATACCCTGCATTGACCGTTCCCATGGGTTACAAGGAGTCTGGGGAACCCATAAGTCTCACCTTTATTGGAAAACAGTTTAAAGAGGCCGATTTGTTGCGTTTAGGAAGTGCTTTTGAAACGGTAATTCACGTAAGGAAACTGCCAAAGGGTTACGAATAGTGGGTATTTAAATTATATTTTAGTTTATAAGTAGGATAGCATCAATGATGCTATCCAATTGTTGTAATGCATTATGAAAACAGTTTTTAAATACATAATTCCGTCTTTAATTATTATTTCTTTTTTTGTTTTAACAATAACAGGAAAAGCAGACTTTGACTCTGGAGACTATTTGAATTTTGGACTTACTCTACTAACCTATTTCTATGTAGTCTTCACTTGGGAAATGTTAGAGCGAATGAAAACGGAATCATATTTAGAAAGGCGTCCATATTTGGTAGCGGACTTTAAAAGCCCAAAAAGCAATTTACATTTTGAACTTGAAAATATAGGAAAAACACCAGCTTTATATGTTAAGGTTAAAGCCACGCCTGACTTTGAACTTCTAAATAAAGAGGATACTATTAACTCAACAATTTTCAATGACAAAATAGAATTCTTTCCTCCCAAAAAAATTATAGAAACATACTTATCGTCGACTTCAAGTTTTTTCGAAAAAAATCCAGATAAATTTACAGTTGAACTGAACTATGAAGACAGTTTCAAAAAGAAATTTACAGAAAAAATTATATTAGATTTAAATCATCACAAAAAGCAAAGTTATGTGATTGAAAAAGACTTGAAAGACATTGTGAAGAGTATAAAAGAATTGAAGAAAACAATTGAAAAAAAATAACGCATTACAACAATTTATAAAAATAATTGCTCAATTTTAGCTTAACCAAAGGTCGTTGCAAGTTTACTACGTCTAATTTTCCTGCGGAAAATTCTCGCACATAAACCCGCAACTATTCTTATACGAGACCGTTACTCATTTTAAAAACAAACGGAAATGAAAAAAGTGTTGTTCATATTATTATTTATATCGTGCTCAATAATAATAGCTCAAAATGATGGCTGGCATATAAGCACAAATGAAAATTCAGATTATACCGGTATTGCCATTGCAAATGGTAGAATAGGAATGCTTAGCTCCCCCAAGCCGCTTCAAATACAACATGTTGTTCTAAACAATGTCTATGACGTTGACCCTACCTTAAAAGTAAGCCAGATTCTGCACGGTATGAATTTTGGTAATCTGGATATGTATATTGATGGTGAAAAAATTACTGAAGATAATATCACCAATTGGCGGCAAACAATGGATGTGAAAAGTGCTGCTTTAACTACTAACTTCGACTTTAAAAACAAAGCAAACATTTCTTGTACTGTTTATGCTCTTCGCAATTTGCAGTATTCTGGTTATATTGACCTTAGTGTTCGGGCTATTAGGGAAATAGATGTTAAAGTCACTGGAAAAATATTAATCCCAAAGGAATATCAAACTCCTAAAAATACATTTCAAATATTACAGGATGTTGAAACCACCATGCCAATTTTACAATCCGTTGCCCAAAGCCCATTTGGAAAACATTTGGTCAGCACATCGGGTACATTTATATGGCACAACATAAATTCTTCAAGAGCAAATGCACGACCAGAATTAAATCACAACGTACTATCGGATTATGAAAACAGCCTATCATTTGATTATAGCCTAAAGAAAAACACAAGTTTAGACTTTGCATGGACTGGTGCACAATGTACTACCAAAGATTTTTCTGACCCAAAATCTGAATCGGAAAGAATGGTAATCTTTAATTTATTGAACTCAAAAGAAGTACTCCTAGCCCAACATAAAGCCCAATGGAATAAATTATGGGAAGGGGATATTATTATTGAAGGAGACTTACAATCGCAACAGGATGTTCGTTTAGCACTATATCACTTATATGCTTTTGGTAGAGGTGATTCGGATTTAAGTATTGCTCCTATGGGTCTATCGTTACAAACACCTTATAACGGTCATATATTTTGGGATACCGAACTATGGATGTTTCCACCTTTACTGATGTTTAATCAAGATATTGCTCGCTCATTGGTAAATTATCGTTCTGACAGATTGGAGCCAGCAAAAAAGAGAGCATTAAATTATGGTTACCAAGGAGCAATGTTTCCTTGGGAGAGTGATGATACGGGTGAGGAAGCTACACCGCCTTTCGCACTTACGGGGCCTTTTGAACATCATATAACAGCGGATATAGCCATTGCATTCTGGAACTATTATCGTGTTACCCAAAATAAAAATTGGCTTACCCAAAAAGGCTATCCCTTAATGAAAGAAGTAGCGGATTTCTGGGTAAGCAGAGTTACCGAAAATGGTGATGGTACATACTCCATTAATAATGTTGTAGGAGCAAATGAATTTGCACCAAACGTAAATGATAACGCTTTTACTAACGGAGCTGCAATCACGGCTTTAAAATTCACTATAAAGGCGGCTATGGAAATTGGAGAAACTCCTAACCCGGAGTGGCAATTGGTATCAGAAAAAATTAAAGTTTTAAAATTTAAGGATGGTACTACCAAAGAACACGAAGATTATAATGGCGAAATAATAAAACAGGCCGATGTAAACTTACTTTCCTTTCCGCTTAATATAATAAATGACAAACAATCTATACTTAAGGATTTAAAATATTACGAGCCAAAGTTGTCAAAAGATGGCCCTGCAATGGGTAAGTCTATTTTTTCGATATTATATGCAAGGCAAGGTGATGCAAGTAATGCCTACCGGCTTTTTAAGGAGAGCTACGTACCCAATCAGCAGGCTCCTTTTGGTGCCTTATCGGAGGTGGCAACTTCTAATTTTTCATATTTTGCAACAGGTGCGGGCGGCATGTTACAAAGCGTTCTTTTTGGTTTTGCCGGTTTAGATATCACCGATGATGGAATTGTTCAAAAAAACCCAATTCTCCCGAAAGAATGGAAATCATTAACGATAAAAGGTGTTGGTCTGGATAAAAAAACCTACCGAATAGATAGATAAATTAATAGTAAAAGATAGAACAAGAAATATCAAAAAACTAAGAAATTTCACTATGCCGTGGTGGAAGCAAACGCTAGTTTGGCCACGCAACAAATATAATCTATCGTTAGTTTATCACCTCACTTAAAACGCCCCATAATACATTGTCAAAACCAGATGGGCCAAGTGCGGCACCACCTGTATCTTCTCCCAAACGCACTACAACTAAGTTTTGGCTTGGTACGATATATAATTTTTGGTCGTTTTTACCTAGACCCGCAAAAAGGTCATTTGGAGCATTCGGTATGAGCTCCGTATCAAATACGATTTGAGATTGTGGTGCCATGGCGCTCTCTTTTCCATTCAGCCACCATAAGTAGCCATAAGACTTGTTCAAATCCTGGGAAGTATTTTTCATAGCTGTTAGATAATCGCCAGCTCCAAGAATAGTAGAACCGTCCCAAATACCATCATTTAGGGTTAGGAGGCCAAAACGTGCCATACTACGCGCAGTACTCCAATACACATTGTTTAATCCGTTGGTGGAGATCCAAGAACCGCTCATGCCAATTCTATCCTTTAGTTTTGACGTAAAATAATCCTCAAAATCAGTTTGGGTAGCATTGGACACAACATCTTGTATAAGTGTATAAGGTGCATTATGATAGGCCCATCGGGTTCCGGCATCGGCAACATAGGTCAAGCAATCCGGAGTTTTGCAATCCCCTTGGGTATCATCCAATCCGGTTGTCATCGTTAACTGATTCCATACGGTAATCATATCTTCTTTTTCAGTAGGAGCGGAAGTCCAGCCAGCGCCTAAATAATCGGAGCTTTTGTCCGTCAATTCTAAAAAACCTTCTTCCTCTGCAATACCGGTTACAAAACAAGTCAATGTTTTTCCGGCAGAGGCCCAATACCAAGGGGAGTCTTTGGTAAAATCGGTGCTGTACCATTCCAGCGCTATTCTACCATCCTTTAAAATGATGAAGGCTTTGGTATCATTATCGGCTAAAAGTGTATATAGTTCTTGTTCGGCATTAGTATTCCAACCCAAATCGGCCATTGCAATGGTTTCCCAAGTATCGGAATCCGTAGGTGGAAAATAAGCTTCTAGTGGTGTTGGTTCCTCCATCCCATCCTGCTCGGTTTCTGTAGTGGTATCTTTGGAACAACAGAAAAGTAGTAAGGACAGCATCAAAAATATAGGAAAAGATACATTTTTCATAGGACAACTTTTTTATTGGACTACTAATAATCGTTATAGTTTAACGTAGTAATCAAAGAAATCGTGTGAAACACAGGTTGTTCTAATGGCAAATCGTATTTTTGCAGCCCATTAAAAAGCGATGCGAACAAAAACACTTAAAAAGAACAAAATCAACGTAGTAACATTGGGTTGTAGCAAGAATGTCTATGATTCCGAGGTGCTCATGGGACAGTTACGTGCCAATAATAAGGAAGTGGTGCATGAAGAGGAGGGCAACGTGGTTGTGATTAATACCTGTGGGTTTATCGCCAATGCAAAGGAAGAGAGTATTAACACGATTTTGGAATTCGTACAGAAGAAAGAGGCCGGAGAAGTAGATAAGGTTTTTGTTACCGGATGTTTAAGTGAGCGTTACAAGCCGGATTTGCAAAAGGAAATTCCAAATGTTGATGAATATTTTGGAACAAGTGAACTGCCTAATCTTTTAAAGGCGCTAGGTGCTGATTATAAACATGAACTAATAGGGGAAAGGCTTACCACCACTCCTAAGAACTATGCCTATTTAAAAATTGCGGAAGGTTGTGACCGACCGTGCTCTTTTTGCGCTATTCCGCTAATGCGTGGAAAGCACAAAAGCAAACCGATAGAGGAGTTGGTAATAGAGGCCGAGAAACTGGCCGCTAAAGGGGTTAAGGAACTTATCCTTATTGCTCAGGATTTGACCTACTACGGGTTGGATTTATATAAAAAAAGAAACCTTGCTGAACTCCTTGAAAATTTGGTACAGGTAGAAGGTATTGAGTGGATTAGGTTGCATTACGCCTTTCCTACGGGTTTTCCAATGGATGTTCTGGAAGTGATGAAAAGAGAGCCCAAAGTATGTAACTATCTGGATATTCCACTGCAACATATTTCAGATAATATTCTCAAAAGTATGCGCCGCGGTACCACCCAAGAAAAGACAACAAGGTTGCTACAAGATTTTAGGGCCCAAGTACCGGAAATGACCATTCGTACTACTTTAATCGTAGGATATCCAGGAGAAACGGAAGAAGATTTTCAAACCTTGAAAAGCTGGGTGGAAGCTATGCGTTTTGAGCGTTTGGGCTGCTTTACCTATAGCCATGAGGAAAACACACATGCCTATAATTTGGAGGATAATGTTCCGGAAGAAGTAAAACAGGAACGTGCTAACGAAATTATGGAGCTGCAGTCCCAAATTTCTTGGGAATTGAACCAACAAAAAATAGGGGAGACCTTTCGTTGTATTATAGACCGTAAAGAAGGAAACCATTTTGTGGGTAGAACGGAGTTCGATTCTCCCGATGTGGATAACGAAGTACTCATAGACGCCTCAAAGCACTATGTGAAACAAGGTGAGTTTGTAAATGTAAAAATTACTGAAGCCGCCGATTTTGACTTGTACGGAGAACCTCTAAGTTAGGCCGTAGAGGTAATGAATAATATGAAGCAAGAGCTATTTAAAGCTTACTCCTTAAAGGTTGAAAGATTTTTAGTTTTGTCTATAACGACTTCTCCTCCTTTCATAACCCATTTTACCTGTTTTATAACTACATTAATATCGGCTAACGGATTCCCTTCAACAGCTACGATATCGGCATAGTATCCAGGTGCTATAGTTCCAAGTGCATTTTCCACCCCTAGCATTTCTGCGCCGATGGTGGTGGCACTTTTTAAAGCTTGTTCGGGAGTCATTCCTGCTTTTACGAACCACTCTAACTCCTGTGTATTTTCACCAAATCCAGTAAATACGGCATCAGAGCCCATGGCTACTTTCACATTTGCCTTTATGGCCTTTCTTAATGTTTCCAAATTCCTATTTATATAACCGTTTAGGTTGGTTACATCTTTTTCCGTGTAGCCATATTCATTTTTATGTGCTATGTAATACTTATTATGGTCCACGGTGGGAACATAAATGATATTATTCTCTACCATTAATGCTATAGTTTCGTCGTCCATATCGGTAGCGTGTTCTATAGTGTTCGCACCGGCTTTTGCCGCATCTTTGGCACCTTCCGGTCCATAGGAATGTATGGCTATTCTTTTACCGGCCTCATGGGCTACCTCTGTTGCTGCCTTCATCTCGTCGTACGAAAAGGTCTGTTTTCCGGTCACGTCGTTACCAC
>JBARUM010000692.1:0-4705 GCA_049645725.1 Maribacter sp. | reverse complement strand
ACCTGTTGTAGCCATCAAAGAGTAGGGGAGACGAACATAGAAGCGGGAAAAAGAAGATTACAGGAAGAAATGGGCTTCAGTACGGAGCTTAAGGAACTGTTTTCATTTATCTATAGAGCACCTTTTGATAATGGATTAACGGAACATGAACTAGATCATGTGATGTTGGGACATTACGAGAACGCGCCAAATATAAATACAGAAGAAGTTGATGATTGGAAATGGATGACTCCAGAGGGAATAAAACAGGATATTGCTAAAACCCCTGAAGAGTATACGGTTTGGTTCAAAATTATATTTGAAAAATTCTACGAGCATTTGTTAAATAATATAGAAGCTAAATGAAAGTTAAGATTAGTAGGAAGGCGCATTTTAATGCCGCTCACAGGTTGTATAGAAAAGATTGGGATGATGCTAAGAATGATAAGGTGTTCGGGAAGTGTAACAATCCTAATTTTCATGGCCACAATTATGACTTAATCGTTAGTGTTTTTGGGGAGATAGACCAAGAAACCGGTTTTGTAATGGACATGAAGGTTTTAAAGGATTTAATAAAAAGTGAGGTAGAAGATTCTTTGGATCACAAAAACCTTAATCTTGAAGTTCCTGAATTCAAGGAACTTAATCCCACTGCGGAAAATATTGCCGTAGTTATATGGAATAAGTTAAGACCTCATATTAGCGGTAGTAAGGAATTAGAAATAGTTCTTTATGAAACGCCGCGTAATTTCGTAACATTTTCGGGATAATGGCACTTAAATTAGGAGATACAATTCCAGAATTCAGCTTGCCAGATCAGAATGGTGAACTATTTTCCATTAAGGAGGTATTGGGCAAAAAACCTTTCGTTCTCTTTTTTTACCCCAAGAACAATACACCTGGCTGTACCAAAGAAGCGTGTGATTTTAGGGATAAGTACGAAGATTTTTCTGCAAAAGGAGTAGAAGTTATCGGCATTAGCGGAGATTCTGTGAAAAGTCATCATAGATTTGAAGAAAAGTACCAACTCCCTTACGTATTACTGTCTGACAATAAGAACAAGGTAAGGAAATTGTTCAAGATTAAAAGCAGTCTTTTATTATTGCCGGGAAGGGAGACGTATGTAGTTGACAAGGAAGGAAAGATAATCATGGTCTTTAATAGCATTAATGCTTCAGAGCACATGAAAAGAGCGTTAAAGGCCGTTTAAGAATAACTGATTATATTTTAAGGAAATTTAACCAAATGAACATTTATCCATTAAAATTCATTCCTATTTTAAAAGAACGTCTCTGGGGAGGTACAAAGCTGAGGGATGTTCTGGGGAAACCAATAGAAAGTGATATCACTGGTGAGAGCTGGGAAATCTCTACTGTAAAAGGTGATGTGTCCATTGTTTCCAATGGGGAATTTGCAGATATTTCTTTACAAAATTTGATTGATCAATATCCTGAGGAGTTACTAGGAAAAAGGGTTCTAGAAAGATTTGGAAAAGAGTTCCCGATTCTGATAAAGTTCATAGATGCCAAGCAAGATCTCTCAATTCAATTACATCCAAACGATGAACTGGCCAGGAAAAGACATAATTCTTTTGGAAAGACTGAAATGTGGTATATAATGGATGCCGATTCTGATGCTAAACTTATCGTGGGCTTCAATAAGGATATCTCCAAGTCTGAATACTCGAAAAGTTTAGAAGAAAATAGATTACTTGAATTACTTAATTATGAAAAGGTTAAGGAAGGCGATACATTTTTTATTAATACCGGTAAAATACATGCGATAGGAGCGGGGGTTCTTTTGGCGGAAATACAACAGACCTCAGATGTTACTTATCGCGTTTTTGATTTTAATAGAAAGGACAAGAATGGCGATTTAAGGGAACTCCATACGGAATTAGCTCGGGATGCTATTGATTATAAACGCAAGGATGACTTTATTGTAAATTATTCCAATGAGAAAGATAGGATAAGTGAAATGGTAGACTGTCCGTATTTTGAAACCAACTTTCTCCAACTTACGAACGATTTTGAACAGGATATAACCAATAGAGATTCATTTTCAATCTATATATGTGTGGGTGGTAGTGCCACGTTAAAGACGAAAGATGGTGAAGAGACACTTAAAAAAGGGGAGACGGTTTTAGTTCCAGCAATTGCAGATAGAATTGTAATTAGCACCTTAGAAGCAAAACTTTTAGAGGTCACTATTTAATTGGAATTTTATTTTCGCCTATGGTAAATTTGTATTTTTGCAAAAAATAAAAGAAAAATGGCAAGTATCAGAGATTTAAAAAAAGATATCAATTATGTTCTTGGGGATATTATTGAGGCGGTATATATTGTTGAAGAGGCTAATGGGAAACAGAATTCAAAAGAGGGAGCAAAAGTAATAGACGGCGCTATTGCTACTTTTGATAATTTAATGACAAAGGTCAATAAAAAGGTAGATAATAGAAAAGCGCACCTAAAGGAAGTTCGTACTGAATTAGAGAATAAGGCCAAAGGGTTAGTAGAAGACCTTAATAAACTCAATTAACATTAACAATGTTATAAATGAAAAAGCATCCTGATTTTGGATGCTTTTTTTATTTATTATTCTCTAAGTGTTTTTTGAGCTCTTTTCCATATTTTGAGTTGGCAACTTCCGGAGACAGTACATCGAATATGGAATCAAGATACTTGATATTTGCATCAGG
The DNA here is from genome assembly GCA_049645725.1 of Maribacter sp. GTDB lineage: Bacteria > Bacteroidota > Bacteroidia > Flavobacteriales > Flavobacteriaceae > Maribacter. Next base: position 2,028 of record JBARUM010000692.1, on the reverse strand, counting down.
AATTTCCTTAAGTGCGATAAAGGGAGCTATATAGGAATCTTTGTTATTTATAGCAAAGTTAATAGCGTATAGATATCCTCTTTGAACATTTCTGTTCGTTACTTCTTGTAAAGAATCTAGCTGCGATTGTGAAAAGGGATTTTCAGTACGAGCGGCTATCTGCATAAGTTCTATGCTTTTCTTATTTATATTGCTCATTACTTTTCGGTACTGTTCTAACTTATTTTGACTTTCGGAACCTGTAATTTTCGCATTGGTGTCAAAAGTGTTCCAATTGGTCTGTATATTGATTTCCCCTGGTTCCCCAAAAAACGTTATTCTATCATTAACATCGTTATTGTCCTTTTTGTTTAAATACAGATAAAATAATTCTGGACTTTCTACCTCCGTTTTAAAGGTAAAATTCCCATCACCGTCAATTTCTAATGAATCTATAGTAATAAGGGTAGAGTCAGGAACATGTTGAAAATATAGGGTACCTTTTTTAAGGCCTTTTATTTTTCCAGTAATGCTCATGGTTTTTTCGGTGTTACCACCACAAGAGGACAGCAAAACTAATATACTTACAGCTGCAAATAAGTTCTTCATAAAAAGTATTTAGGGCGCAAATATCTATATTTTTTTAGAACTATTAATCCAAAAAAACATATACTTAAAATCATAGCCGGAATACTATACGCTAGAGGCAATTTCCATTAGGTATGCACATAACAAAGCACCGCCAGTCCCTACAACATAACCTAAAACTGCTAAAAGAACTCCAACAGAGGTAAGGGATGGATGAAACTCTGCGGCAACAACCGGTGCAGAAGCGGCTCCTCCAACATTGGCCTGACTTCCTACAGCTAGAAAAAAGTAGGGAGCTTTTATGAGCTTTGCAACAAGAATCAATAATCCGGCATGTATCGCTATCCATATAAAACCTATGGCAATTAACCCTGGATTTTCCAATACCTTTCCCAAATCCATTTTCATTCCTATCGTCGCGACAAGGATATAGATAAAAATACCACCTATTTTACTAGCTCCTGCTCCTTCATAATTTTTTGCCTTTGTAAAAGAGAGGGTTATTCCCAATACCGTGGCAATAACCACCATCCAAAAGAAAGCGGAACCTAGAAATGATAGAAAACTTTTTTTATCGCTTATGGCATCAAAACTGGAGTTGAGGTAGACGCTTATAAAGTCTCCAAAAAAATGTGCAAAACCTGTAGCTGCAAATGCTAGACATAGCATAATCATATAATCCTGTAAGGTTGGAACTCTTGTAATCTTTTCCGTGAATTCAGTTACTTTTATTCTCAAAGTTTCAATGGCCGAGGTGTCCGCTTTCAGCCATTTGTCAATACGTTCGGTTTTGCCAACACCTAGAAGAACAATGGCCATCCATACATTTGCAACAACAATATCAATCAATACCATTCCTCCATATTTTTCGGGGCTGTATTGAAAGATTTCTAGCATTGCTGCTTGGTTGGCACCACCACCGATCCAACTTCCTGCAATAGTTGATAATCCCCTCCAAATTGCATCAAAATCATTACCACCGACAGTTTCGGGCGAAAAAACAGAAACAATTAAAATTGCGATAGGGCCGCCAACAATAATACCGGCACTACCTGTTAAAAACATAATTAACGCTTTGGATCCTAAGTTTGCTATAGCCTTTAAATCTATACTTAAGGTCATTAGCACCAGAGCTGCGGGCAAAAGATACCTACTGGCCATAAAATATAAGTTCGATGTTTCATCGGAAATTAAACCGATACTAGTAAGTAATGCCGGTAATAGATAACACATTAGAACTGCTGGTACTATTGAATAGAATTTTTTCCAAAAACCAGTCTTAATAGATGAGGTGTAAAAGATGAAACCCAAAGCTAGGGCCAGTAGTCCAAATACAACAGTATCATTAGTAATTATCGGCTGCGAAATAATGTTTTTCATACTTGACTGGTAATGTTGTGGTTTTTCAAATATAATTAAATAACCAAGTGTTGTTGGATAAATTCAGCCACGCCATTATCT
>JBARUM010000691.1:0-3779 GCA_049645725.1 Maribacter sp. | reverse complement strand
ATTTAAATCCATACTAGACCCGGCAAAAAAGGATATACTGCGAAAAAAGGAATTAGCTAACGCAAAATCCAATGCTATGAAGCTGTGCAAAATTTCAGGAACCACCTTGGGAGATATTGTATCAATTAGTGAGAGCTCGCCTAAAACCAACATGTGGAACAGGTATTACAATGACTATGAAGAATTTTAAAATCTCCATGTTGTTTTTGAAATGAAATAAAACTAGGTTGGTTGGTTTATTACCCGGTTTAAGACACAAGCTGTTTTAAATCGGGTTTTTCTATTTTTTATTTTCGTGTGATACCCCGGCCATCTTTATTATACTTTTTCATTTATTTTAAAATGGAATTTCGTTTTTGAAGTCCATTTATTAAATCACTGAGGCGCAAGTTTTAAGAAAAGCGGTTTACTTTATGAAAATAGTCAAAATTTAAGTTAACTACTTCATAATCAGTTTTATGGATTAAACTCGGTATTGGAAAAGACAATACACCAATGCCAACTGCCGTGCTCTATCCGGTAGATGAGAAATCAAAAATATTCAAGCTTATTATAGCTCTCGAGTCTAAGCCATATAGGTGTTTAAAAAATCTGTCCATCTTTTTGGGCAAATTGTCCATCCCTTAAAAAAAAGTTAAAACTATGTTTGATGGTGTTAAAAAATTATAATAACTAAATCAAAAATGAAAAAACTCAAACTATTAATGGCTCTCTTAGTTTTAGGTGTATCATCAGTTTCTTGGGCACAGACTCAAATTACGGGTGTTGTACTTGACGAAACTAATGGTCCCCTGCCAGGCGCCAGCGTATTGGAAAAAGGAACAACTAATGGTGTTGTTTCAGATTTTGACGGAAACTTTACCATTTCAGTATCCAATGTAAATGCAACTTTAGTAATTTCTTACATTGGATATGAAACCAAGGAAATTTCATTGGACGATTCTACAAATTACACGATTCAACTGAACGAGTCTTCAACGGGCTTGGACGAAGTTGTAGTAATAGGATATGGGGCGGTAAAGAAAAGTGATCTTACGGGAGCAGTTGCCTCTGTAAGTAATGAAACATTGACCGAACAACGCAAAACAGATTTGGGGCAAGCGCTCCAAGGTAGAGTTGCGGGGGTGGATGTTAGAACACTGAGTTCAAAACCAGGCGCACCATTATCCATTAAAATTAGAGGTAATACAGTAATTACGGCCAACCAAGGAAATGAGAGAGATGGGGTTAGCGATAATGTTGCGGACGACCCGTCTCAACCATTATATGTAGTAGATGGTGTCTTTTTTGACAACATTACTGTTCTAAACCCAGCTGATATTGAGCAAATGGACATTCTAAAGGATGCCTCGGCAACAGCTATCTATGGGTCAAGAGGTGCTAACGGTGTCGTTATTATAACTACAAAAAGTGGTATCGAAGGAAAAACAAGATTTACATACGATGCAACTTTTGGGCTTCGATCACCGACCAATGTTCCCGAGTTTTATGATGGGCCCGGATATGTTGCTTTTGTAGATGATGTGCTCAGGGCCAGGGAATGGTTAGGTACAGGACTTACGGTAGCCGACTACAATAACGTTAGTATTGATCGTTCCACGGAATTTCAAAGTTCTAACGAAGAAGCCAGTAATGTGGCAAACGGTAGATACACCAACTGGATAGAGTCTTTTCAGCGAACAGGGGTACAGACCAGTCATACGGTAGGTATGTCAGGTGGAAGTAACGGAATGGTCTATAACGGTTCTGTTGGATATTTGCAGGACGAAGGAGTTATAGGCATAGAAGAATTTGAACGTTATAATCTAAGTGCATCACTTTCTAAAAAAGTTTCCGATAAGGTAACAGTTGGTATCAAGGCCTATTTAGCACTTTCAGAGCGTGAGGAAGGCAGTAGGGAACTTTTTAGAAGCACTTTTCGCCTAGCACCAACGGTAAACCCATTGGATGCAAACGGGCAGGACATTGTTTTTCCGGACCAACAAGATCTGCGGTTTCCTAATCCTATATTCGAGGATAGGGGTGCATGGACAGTGAATACACGCTCCCTTGATGTAATTGCAAACTTATTTTTTAATTATAAACCTACGGACTGGTTGAATTTTAAAACCCAGTTCTCTCCAAATTTAACTTCCAATCGTTTAGGTGAGTTTAGGGGACTGCTGACCAAAAGTTCCAGAAACGATCCTAGCCGGGTGCGCTCCGTTTACAACAGTGGGTTCAGAACTTCATACACTTGGGACAATATTTTGGATTTTGATTTTGACTTGAACGAGGATAATAATTTAAAAGCAACCTTAATTTCTTCAGTATTTTATGACAATATAGAAGGAGGGCAAACGGAAACACGAAATTTTGATACGGACGCCTTTTTGTTCTTTAATACAGGTGGAGGTACAGATATACAGAATTTCGATAGTTTTTATCAGAAAGAGACTCTAGCCTCTTTTGCAGGTAGACTTAATTATAATTACAAGGACAAATATCTTTTTACCGTTACAGGTAGGTATGACGGATCATCAAAATTGTCAGAAGGTAACAAATGGAAGTTTTTCCCATCTGCGGCCTTTGCATGGAAGGCTAGCGAGGAAGAATTTCTTCAAGATGTAGATTGGCTTAGTAACCTTAAGGTTCGTTTAAGTTATGGAGAATCGGGTAATGATAATGTGGTGAACCCTTACAGTTCTTTGGCATTTTTAAACCAGGCCAATTATTTGTTCGGTAATAGTATTGGACTTGGTAAAGTGGTAGCTACCTTGCCAAATGCGGACCTTACTTGGGAGGTTTCAAGGGAATATAATTTTGGTTTGGATATGGCCATTTTGAACAACAGGGTAAGTTTAGGTTTTGAGTATTATGATAAAACTACCGAGGGTAGTATTCTCAACCGGCAGTTATCCTTTATAACAGGTTTAGGTAATGCAGGAGGAACCCCTTCTTCTTTAGGTAACTTTGGCTCGGTTCGCAACAATGGGGTAGAATTGACCTTGAATACCGTAAACATTCGTACGGCAGATTTTTCGTGGAGAACTAATATTAACTACACTAGAAATAGAAATGAAATTGTTGAGTTGTTTGATGGGGTGGACCAAATACTAGTAGGTACCGATTCACGTTTAAATGGGGTCTTACAAGTTGGCGCCCCAATTGACGCTACTTTTGATTACGAAGTGGATGGTATATGGCAAATAGATGAAACTGCCGAGGCACAGAGTTTTCAGGCCTTACCGGGACAGTACAAATTTGTAGATCAAAATGGCGATGGAGCTATTAACCAAGACGATAAAGTAGTATTGGGCGCCCAATCCCCCGATTGGATCGCAGGTATGACCAACACCTTTAATTACAAGAATTTAGAGATGAATATTCAAGTGAATACCAGACAGGGCGTATTTGGGCATTCGGAATGGCATCAGAATTTTTCTACCTTCCAAGGTGATCGTGCGGTGTTCAACAGTTTGGTACAGGATTATTGGACACCAAATAACCCAGATGCCAGATATCCTTCTGTAGAATATGGTGAGGATGGGGGTAGACCTTGGTTCTATGAGGATATGTCTTTCGTAAGGGTAGGGAATATAGGTTTTGCCTACTCATTTCCCCAACAGGTATTGGATAAATTTAAAATGTCCAATTTACGGTTTTCGTTGGACGTGCAGAACCCATTCACGTTTACGGATTTCGAAGGACCTGATCCAGAGACTGGTCTTCAGAACTCCTTTAATATGGGATATTCGGTCAAAACGGTATTGTTCGGTTTAAAATTAGCCTATTAACAT
>JBARUM010000690.1:0-3599 GCA_049645725.1 Maribacter sp. | reverse complement strand
CGTTTGAGCTGATCAATTTTTATTTGTTTCCTCCTATTTGAGCTCAAATTCGCAAATTATCACGTGACATTTGCTATACTAACCTCAGTTTCATTATTTGACTCACTTAGCTTATGAATTCTTTCTCCAGAAAATAAAATACTATTGCTTCTTTCATTAAAATGGACTGTTCGCCAGCTTTCAATGTAGGTAGTTCTTCTTTTGCTATATAATGTGGCCATCCGTCTTCATCAAAAAAATCAAATTCATAATAGCCATAGGGTTCCAATAACCTACATATGGCAATATGCATTAAATCTAACTTATCATCTTTCTTATATTTTCTGTGGTATTGTCCCAATTCCTGCACGCCCACCAAATAAATTATGGCATCCAGCTCCAAAGGATCCCCATCCGAAAACTGCTTTGAAAGCTTAGCTACCAAAACCCCCCATCGTTCTTTTAACAATATATCCCTTGCCATTTTTATTAGCCCTTTGTTTGCTAAGTAAAGGTACTAATCAAAGTTTTATATTTGTCCAAACACTTTTTGAAATGAGTTTTTTGGATATAGTATTGGGACTAATGCTCATTTGGGGGCTTTGGAAAGGGTTAAAAAATGGACTGTTTGTAGAAATAGCTTCTATCATTGCCCTAATTTCAGGAATTTATGGAGCCATTCACTTTTCTTATATAACCGGAAATTATCTTTCCGATCAAATGGAGTGGAATGAAAAATACATTAGTATAACGGCATTCATTATCACCTTTATCCTAATTGTATTAATTGTTCATATAGCTGGAAAATTCCTGACAAAGATTGCTGACTTTGCTATGCTAGGACTTTTGAATAAAATTGCAGGGGGTGCTTTTGGAATTTTAAAAGTGGCAGTAATCCTAGGAGCTCTTTTAGTTTTCTTTGAACGACTTACAAGTGATTTTAGTTTTCTGGATCAGGATGTGACAAATAGATCTGAGCTTTACCAACCTATAAAAAAGATTGGAGCCTTTGTTTTTGATAGTGTTTTGGAGTCAGGGTCTGTTACCAACAATAATCCGTAGATGTAAAGAAACTACAAAGTAGGGCGTAGTTTTTCGCCATTTGTGGGCACTTTATCGAAAAAACGGTTATTCCTACCGTGACTACATCAATTTTACTTAATATTATTAGTTCGATAACCCCAATCGAAAGAGAACACAGAGATACCCTATCTTACGAACCTACTTCCCTGCACCGAACGGCCTGCTTACAAATAGAACGTTATATGAAAATGAGATTGCGTTATGCTGTCCTAGTTTTGTTTGTATTGATTTTTTCTTGTACAAGTGAATCTGCAGACGAAGTTCCACCATTGGCAGTGCGGAACATGGTTCAATTAGAGGGTGAACTTTTGAAACTTGTAAATGATTATAGAACAGATATAGGCTCTAATGCGCTAAACTTTAGTGAGGTTGCCTACAAGTACGCTAATGAGCATACGGACTATATGATCGGAAAAGGAAGTATTAGTCATGACAATTTTAGTTCAAGAGCTTCTAATATAAATTCTGAAGTGGTCGTTGAAATGGTTGCCGAGAATGTGGCAAAAGATTACAAGACCGCACAGGAAGCTTTTGAAGGTTGGTACAACAGTTCCAGTCACAAAAAGACTATGGAGGGTGATTTTACACACACGGCGGTTAGCATAAAAGAGGACAAAACCGGTAATTTTTATTATACCCAGCTTTTTTATAAAAAATAGCCCTTAAGAAAATTTGAAGAACCTTTTAATCCTTTCTTATTTACCATCTGACGTGGACTAACTTTTAAATGTCCGTTATGCCTCTTTTTATATCGCCAAAAGGTTAAAAAATACATGAAGTGGTATGTTTTTACGATGAAAAAAATCTTGTATTTCGTCGATTAGCCGCTATTAGTACTTATTTTACAGATTATCGAATTTTGATGTCGTCCTATGGATGTTTGTCTTTTTATCCTTGATGCCTAAGCTACATTTGCAGTATTAATAATTACAATCCCCCATTTAATGAAATTTAAATATAGCCTAATTATCGTCTTTATAGTAACCTTAAGTTCTTGTACTAAAGAAAAACTTACCACTTATGAAGATAACAATATGTTCTTGGTTGAAGAGAATACAGAATTACATTCCGCCCAACAAACAGCTATCGAAAACAAATTATTCACCTTAATCAATGAGCATAGGTTAGGTATAAACCTAAAGGAATTCTTATTTGATAACACAAGTTATTACTATGCAGGAGAACATACTTCTTATATGATGGGCAAAGGGCATACCAGTCACGCCAAGTTTGGTGAAAGAGCTAAAAGCATTTCTGATAAAACAGGAGCTAAGTTTGTAGCTGAAAACGTAGCAAAAGATTATGTTACAGTAGAAAAAGCATTGGAAGATTGGCTAGAAAGCCCTAAACACAGAAAAAATATTGAAGGTGAATACACCCACTCTGCGCTTTCCATACAAACCAATGAAAACGGAGATATGTACTTTACACAGATATTCTTTAGATAGCGATAATTAATTCCAAATCAAAAAAGCTTTTGAAAATTCAAAGGCTTTTTTTATTCCGATGTTTTAGGTTTGCCTTAATGGTTTTTTTAACTTTCATTCAAATTATTTAAATGAAAATTCGGGCACCTTTTAATTTAAACAAATGGATAGAAGAAAACAGGGATGACTTAAAACCTCCCGTGGGCAATAGGAATCTCTACAAAGATGCCGGGGATTATATCGTTATGATAGTTGCGGGCCCTAATGCAAGGAAAGACTATCATTATAACGAGACGGAAGAACTTTTTTATCAATTGGAAGGAAATATTGAAGTACATATTCAGGAAAACCACCAAAAGAGAACAATGAAGTTAGGCCCCGGGGATATGTATTTACATCCAGCAAAAGTGCCCCATTCTCCTGTAAGACATAAAGATTCTATTGGACTTGTAATAGAGCGGAAGCGCGCACATATGAATGTAGAAGATGGCCTGCTTTGGTTTTGTGACAATTGTAACCATAAACTTTATGAAACTTACTTTACTTTAAAAGATATAGAAAAAGACTTTCTTGGCCATTTCAAGTATTTTTATGGTTCCAAGGAACTACGAACTTGTGATAATTGTGGAACCGTAATGCCTGTTGATAAGAGATTTATTGCAGAAGATTAATTACTATGGAATATATAATCAAAATCTTAATTGGGTTCGTATCACTGCTACATCTCTACTTTCTATACTTTGAGATGTTCGCGTGGACAACTAAAGGAAGAAAAGTGTTTCGTAATTTTCCTCCTGAGTTATTTGAGCCTACCAAGCCTATGGCTGCAAATCAAGGATTATACAACGGTTTTCTAGCAGCTGGACTAATTTGGTCCTACTTCATAAATGACTCTAACTGGAATAACAATGTAGCCCTATTCTTTTTAGGGTGTGTTGCTATAGCCGGAATTTATGGCGCGTTGACCGTGTCCAAGAAGATATTCCTTATCCAAGCCCTACCCGCTTTAATTACGATTGTTCTTATACTTTTTAAACAATGAAATGTGTTTTGACCCTTTTTCATACGCTCCTATTAGTATCCTTATCTGCACAAATGACGCCGGAAGAA
>JBARUM010000689.1:0-3637 GCA_049645725.1 Maribacter sp. | reverse complement strand
GTTAGTTATAGAACCAAGAAAAAAACTTTTGATGCAGTGGCACTCGCCACTATTTTTCGTGAGGATATTAGTGCAATAGCAACTTTGAGCAATAGTGGAATCCACAGTCCAAAAGATTTAGACGGTTGCGCTTACGCTTCTTATAAAGCGCGCTATGAGGATGAAATGGTAAGACAGATGATTAGAAATGATGGGGGCGAAGGAAAGTTTGAAATTACCTATCCGGAAAAATTAGGTATATGGAATACGATACTCAAAAAAAAGGCGGATGCCACATGGATATTTAGAAATTGGGAAGGTGTGCAAGCAGAAAATAACGGTATTGCACTACGGTTGTTTAAAATGGAAGACTTTGGTATTCCATACGGATATTCGCCAGTGATTATGGGGAGTTATAAGGCTATCCGGGCCAATGAGGAACTTTACCAAAGATTTCTAGGGGCTACTAAGAAAGGATATATGTTTGCAAAAGCAAATCCAGATACGGCCGTGGAATGTATTTCCCCTTTTGTTGCAGAGCAGGATAAAAACATAGATTTAGTGCAAAGTCAAAAAGTTACTTCAAATTACTATGGTGATATGGAGAGTTGGGGCGTTATAGAAGAAGCTAAAGTAAATCTATTCTTAGATTGGCTTTACAATTCTGAATTAGAAAAAACTAAAATGACATTTAAAGAGTTAGTCTTTTAAATAACTATGTAAAAAATCTTACCATAAAGTAAGAAATTTCTTTATAAATATATATCTTTAGTAAAAAGATTGGATAATTGTCTATGAACGAAACTAAAAGACTAAGAGAACTTTACTCTTATCAGGTTTTGGACAGCCCTTCCGTGAAAAAATTAGATGATATCGTAGAAATAGCATCTGTACTTTGCGATGCCCCAATCTCCTTAATTTCTTTATTAGATAAGGATAGACAATGGTTTAAGGCAAAAAAAGGAATACATTTAAAAGAAACGGAAAGGGAGTTTTCCTTTTGTAACCATGCCCTGCAGTCCCTAGAAGATTTTTTGGTAGTTGAGGATGTGTCAAAAGATGATAGATTTTGTAAAAGGTCTTTAATATTAGCTCAATCAAATATTAGGTTTTATGCTGGTGTGCCCTTGATATCTCCAAATGGCCATTTCTTGGGTACTTTAAGTGTACTCGACACCAAACCCCAAAGTATTTCAAAAAACAAGGTAAATGCTTTAAAATTACTTTCCAATGAAGTAATGGAATATTTGGATACTAGAAAGATGTTACGTTCTCAATCCAATTTAATGGAAAGGAATTCCAGTGACCTAAGAAATTTTTCAGGCCAATCCCAAAGTATTTTTTTACAGTTTGAGGTAAATGAAAATGGAACCATTGATTTTGGATTTTTAAGTGAAGGATTGCAAAAAGTACACCCGGCCTTAACTCCTGATGTCTTAAAAAAACATCCAAAACAGCTGCTGGATATTATACATCCTGACGATTGTGATAAGGTTTTAAAAAGCATCGTAAAAACCTTTCTAAATACTACTCCATGGGAAATGGAATTTCGTATTCAAAAAAATGATAAATCTATTTCTTGGTACCAAGGTGTTGCAAAACCAGAAAAAAGGGAAAAAGATCACGTTATTTGGTACGGTACCTTTAAAGATATCTCGCATAAAAAAGAATATGTAGATGCTTTGGAACAAATGTCTTTTGATATCTCACATGTGCTTAGAAAGCCTGTTACTACATTAATGAGCCTTATATCCGTAATTGAGATAGAAAAAGAGTTGGATGAGGAGGCATTGCGTATGTATGCAGGTTACTTGAAGTCCATTGGTGAAGAATTGGACGGGTTTACCAAAATGCTTAATGATACCTATCATAACAAGTGGATACGTTTAAACGAATAGTTCTTATTAATCTTGAGTTTTAGAAGTATTGTTTTTCCTGTCCATGGGATTTTGACCCGCTATATGTTTGGAAATAACCATGAAGTAGGTAAATCGAAAACTATGGATTAGCATCTCAATATTTCCAAAATCAATTAGAAATACTTACTGAATTCCCTCCAAAAGTAGCGCGATACTCCAACATGTCATAGTAACGGTTGCCGTCATCCGGCCGGTTCAGTTGTTGTCCGGTGAAAAGACTGTATTGGTAGTCTTCACAAGAACAAGTTGCCACTTGTCCATCCAATATCATTGTGGAACAGGAATTAGGGGCATGGTTGGGACAACTGGCCTCAAAGGCACGAAATTGATTAAAACCGGTATTGATTATAAATACACCTCGTGTGCCAATACCATCACTTTGTACCAAAACTGCACTTCCTGTATTGGTCAAAGGACTATACAGGGGAAGGTTTAAATTTGCGTCAAAACGAAAATTTATTTCCTGTAAAAAGGGATTTCTATTTGTCCTGTCGTTAGTGCAGGACAATAGTAACACCAATAAAAGAATACCTAAAATACGATTCATTTCACGCAGCTGTTTAAAAAAACTTAAACAAAAATGGACAAAAATTATGTATATTTGCGTTAAATCCTCTCTAAAAAAACCTTGTTTACAAGGCAGCTGCAGAGGATTTCTTTATTTATAAAACGATGAAGTTATGAGTAACGTATCTTATTATACCGCTGAGGGACTTAAAAAATTGAAAGCAGAACTAAATCAGCTGAGGGACGTAGAGCGCCCAAAGGCATCTCAAGCAATAGCCGAAGCTAGGGATAAAGGAGATTTATCGGAAAATGCGGAATATGATGCCGCAAAAGAGGCTCAGGGACTTTTAGAAATGAAGATATCCAAAATGGAGACAATCGTTGCAAACGCACGTTTAATAGATGAGTCCCAATTGGACACTTCTAAAGTCTTAGTACTATCTACCGTAAAATTGAAGAACCAGAGTAATGGTACAGAGATGAAATATAAACTGGTAGCGGAGAGTGAGTCCGATATAAAAACGGGAAAAATTTCTGTTAGTTCACCTATTGGTAAAGGTCTCTTAGGTAAAAGTGTAGGGGATACTGCGGAAATAACAGTGCCCAACGGAACACTTAAGTTTGATATCTTGGAAATCACAAGAGAATAACATTCATAAATAGTTATATTTAATCCTGTTATCATAAGATGACAGGATTTTTTATTTAAAATAATTGACCATGCCGACGTTATTCACTAAAATAATTAATGGTGAAATACCATGTTATAAAATTGCAGAGAACGATTCTTTTCTTGCCTTTTTGGACATTAATCCAAATTCAAAAGGACACACACTATGCATTCCTAAAGTAGAAATAGATAAACTGCTAGACTTAGATGAGATAACTTATTTGGGTCTTATGGCCTTTTCTAGAAAAGTGGGAAAAGCCATTGAGAAGGCTGTGGATTGTAAACGAGTTGGCCTAACTGTAATTGGTCTGGAAGTACCTCACGTACATGTTCATCTAATACCCTTAAATGATATGCGAGACGCTACTTTTCAGCATAAAGCCACGTTGACAAAGGAAGAATTTAAAGATATAGCGGCTAAGATTAAAGCTAAAATTGAATAATATCGTTCAAGTAGACATAAACTCCACCCGCTACAAGAGCAATTAATACTAGAATAAGAAAAAAGAAAAGACCGGTAGGCTTAGAAGATTTTTTTTCTGGAATTACTGTTTTTTGGTAG
>JBARUM010000688.1:0-5661 GCA_049645725.1 Maribacter sp. | reverse complement strand
CTAATAAGTTCGGAACGCGTGTCTATACAGAATGCCATTTGTGCGTCTGGGGTACTGGTTTCAGCGGATGAACTGGTTGCAATCAATTCATTCTCTAGAGTTTTGACCAGTTGCATTTGCCAACTTTGCTCCCATGCTTTCAGCCATATATATTGCAATTTTGGTAATATCGTTTCCTTACTTTCTTTAGTTGTTTCTGGAAGAATTTGAAGATTCAGTTTCTGGGTTGTCCAAAGACGCGCTGCTAAATAATCCATCAAACTAATCGGGAAATCCTGTTGCCAATCCGAACCTGATGCCGTACGATGGTTAATATATCCTGTCCAACCTGGTAACGCCGCCAAATGATGGGTAAAAATCGTAACATAATCACTTTCAGGATACTCTTTTAAGAGCTGCTCCAAAGCTTGTGCACTTGTCTTAGGAACATCCTTTAGTACAGTTGTTCCTGTTTCGGAATCATAAATAACCAACAATCGCCATGCCGTGTAAAACCCTTCACTTTTAAAGGGCATGTCCCATTCCGCTATGCCCTCATCCATGAAAGAGGCTAACCATTTTGCCATGATGCGATCAACTTTATGGGATGCATTCAGGCTTTCTGTTTGCTTTTGTGATTCTATGGATTGTAGATAGTGTTCTGGGGATTCTATCAATCCGTTCTCCATAAGTAGTGAAACCAGCACGTCTCTATTTATATCTCCTTTTTCCCAAGCCTGGCGATACAATTTAGCTTCGGGAAAGGCATTGGCATTAAAATGTTTTTCAGCCGAACTTACTGCGTCTTTAAATGAGGTGTTTTCGTAACCGGATAGTGGATTGGAAGCCACAAATGTGTATAGAGGCCAAGTTTTTCCAATTACTTTTGCAGCTTCGTCAATACTGTTTAGAATCGGTTGGTTCATATCGATTTTGATTTATACATTAACACTGACTTTTTATGTGGTTGGGATAGGTTCATCAATTTAACATAGAGCCAAGGAAGTTTTTTGTAGACGCCCAATTTCATGATAAAGAAACCCAAAAGGAAAATGATCCCGAATATTATTTGCGTCCATGACAACGGCATTGGTTGAGCAATCATTGGCATGCTGGACATTAACACCGTAACTGCGTTGTACAGCAGCGCATAAATGCCTATTCCCGCAATGAACAGTACCGGTGGCACGAAGGTTTTTTGTACTATGGAAAGGCTTTGTTCCTTTATAATATTATAGGTTGCTTGCCCCACAGTGATGGCTACGATAAGTGTTAAAAAAATACTGCTGTCCAATACAAATCCTTTACCTGTCCAAATTGCAAAAAGATAGGCGCCAAGTCCGCCAAAAAGCAATACTATAATAGCTTGCAAAGGTTTAATCTTTAATTGAAGTGGTTTTTCCGGTTTCGTCTGTGCGATCTGTTCTCCTGAAGACAGGAATAAATAAGCTTTATAAAACCCATGTAGAATCAAATGAACGACCGCAGCATTGAAAAACCCCAAACCACACTGCATGATCATAAAACCCATTTGGGCGATGGTCGAACAACCTAGTTTTTGCTTTACGTTCACTTGAAGCAATTTGGTAAACTGTGCAATAATTGCTGTGAACCCACCTATGATGAACAAAATCGTCAGTGTTTTGGAAGCAAATAAGAGCGTTGCGAACAATGCCAATAAAATACCTGCACCGTTCACAAACCCTGCATGCATCAAGGCAGATGCGGGAGTGGGAGCTGTCATCGCGGAAAGCAGCCACCGGTGAAACGGGTACATTGCCGATTGTACGATAGCGGCTCCGATAATACAAAAGGCTGATATCATGAGTATCCAAAGAGGTACTTTACTAACAACAAGTGATAATTTAGCTATTGTAAATTGATTTGTGTAAAAGGCTAATGATAATAATCCAACCGTCAAAAATAGGGTGCCTACGAAAAAGTATTTTTGAGTAAATTTTAATGCTTCCCGAGCTTCGCCCCAACTTTTATCCACACCGATGAGTTGAGACATGAAAATACCCATAATTAACCAGCTAAAAATTAAAAGCGCTATGTGATTGGACATTACCAAGAGCATTACCGATAGTGTGAAACCTAAGCAGAGTATCATAAACCTAGAGTGATATTTAAACCCTGTGAGATAGTTTCTTGCATAACTGCTGACGATAGCACTGAAAAAAGTTACGGTCGTCCAGATTAAAAGGGTAAAGCCATTGATTCTTAAAGCACTTTTTAGATACCATTCTTGAATATGGTCAAAACCTAGAACTAGATAAGCAAGATTCCCTATGAAGAGTAGCCATAAAAACGAGGGAATTATTTTAGGTATAATTGGACTGTAGGGTTCTTGGTTTTTTGCCGAGGTATTTTTTGAAATGTTCATTTCTGAGTTGTTTTCAAGGATCATCTTTCAGTAATTAATTATTTTGTGTTGGATTAAAGTTTTAGGCATAATGCTCATGGCCAGAAATACAATCTGCGAGCATTGGCTGCCGTTATGCGTTGGACCTTTCGAAGAGTTCAATTTCTATTTTGCTTTTAATGAAAGTCTCATACCATCTTTATGAACTTTAAGTACTAATTGCCCACAGACTTGTTTGCATCTTTAAGTCTATTGATGCGGTCTTTGGTAATTATACTGCAATCATCATCTTCATGACGAAGGTTAAGTGATTTTACGCTATGGAACTTGATTTTGTCATTGATTAGCGATAGCAGCACATCTGCTGCTTCAGCGGGAGTGAAACAATCTTTTATAAATGTGATGTTTTCTCTCAACGCGAAAGTTTAAATTCTCCGTTTTTCGGAATTGGATTGCCCTGGGTTACTTCCCATTTTAATCATAAAGACTAGGCCTAGGATGAAACTGCAAATTAATATTTTATCCAGAAAAATATGGTTATTGAAATAGGACATCGCTATAACGATGATAAATGTAAATATTCCTATAAATGATATGAGTTTAGATTTCGTTAACTGCATTAGTTGTTGTTTTTGTTGGTATAATAATATTTTTTAATTCTGTTTTTATTTTTATCAATCGGCATCCATAATCTCAAGTATGCCATTTATTCTTATATTTTTTCCTTTTCCCCTAATGTTGGCGATATATTTCTTGGCAATCCGTTTTTCTTCTTCGAGCTCTTTAATTCTTGCGTCGAGTTGTTCTGTCTCACATGCGTGGTTTCCCTCATATACTTGAAGTCTTTGTAATTTGTGAAAGTTGATTTTTTCATTTAAAAGAGACGTAATAACATCCGAGGCCTCGGAGGGAGTAAACTTGCCTTTAACAAGTTGGATTTCTTGTTTACTTTTTTCTTTAGTCTCTTGTTTACTGGTTGCCATGGTATATTTCTTAAATTAATTTTCCGTAACAAAGGTTACATAATAAATTCATTTATAAATATTTATATTGATTATGAAAAACATAAATATAATTTATGATTTATCAATCTAGAGAACTTAATTTTTAGCAATTCAAATAACATCCGTTTCCCTTTCCTACCTTTGTACGAAAGAAGAGTATTATGAGCAGGGAAGATTCCAAGAACGACAGAAGGGCATCAGGCAGACAGGGTGGTAATTTCAGAAAAAAAAGCTACGCCCGTGGGAATGCACCTATTAAAAAGGTTACAGCACCTAAACAACCTTCAGATCCAAATTCCATACGCCTTAATAAATATGTGGCTAATTCAGGTGTTTGTTCTAGAAGGGATGCGGATATTTACATAGCTGCAGGGAATATTACCGTTAACGGGAAACCCATTACGGAAATGGGCTATAAAGTAAAACTAACCGATGAGGTAAAATTTGATGGTCGATTATTGAATCCGGTCAAAAAAGAATATGTCCTCTTAAATAAGCCTAAGGATTTTTCTACTACTATACGGGATGAAAAAGGTAAACGTCATGTATCTGGATTAATATCCAACGCCTCTAAATCTAAGTTATTACCGGTAGATAAATTGGATAAGGAAGATACCGGATTATTGGTTTTTACAAATGATGGCGACTTAACCAAAAAATTAAAGAGTCCGATTAACGGGCTCAGAAAGATATATCACTTGGTATTGGATAGGGATTTAAGTAGTGCCGATTTAAGAAAAATCCAAGAAGGGGTGGCAGTTGATGAGAAAGTGGTGCGGGTACAGGATATCAGTTTTATAGATAATGCGCCTAAAAGAGAAGTTGGTATTGAAATATTTAGCTCAAGAGGTAAAATCTTAGAACGACTTTTTGGGGAATTGGACTATAAAATTGTAAAACTAGACCGAGTAGTTTATGGCGGACTTACTAAAAAGGATCTACCAAGAGGTCATTGGCGATATCTAACCGAACAGGAAATCGTAAATTTTAAGATGATTAAATAGCCCTTAATTTTTATACACGATTTTGTGAACTGATAATTATGAAACTATTTCAATGTTCCAACTGTAAAATTGCAGTTGTTTTTGAAAATCATACCTGTGTAAATTGCCGACATTTTCTTGGCTATATCTCTTATTACAATCAAATTGTTTCCCTAGATTCAACCCTTCTGGAATGGCATCTTTCCGATTTTGGGAATAAAAGTTATACCTACTGTAAAAACCATAAATATAACCTTTGTAACTGGCTGGTAGAAAGCGCGGCACATTCTGAATTTTGTTTGTCCTGTTCTTTAAACCGTACTATTCCAAATTTGTCAAATGAAGAAAATTTAAAGAAATGGAAGCAAATTGAACTTGCCAAGCAAAGGCTTGTTTACCAATTACTACGGTATAGATTACCCGTCGTTAGCAAAATGGAGAATGAAAATAACGGACTATGTTTTGATTTTTTGGCAAAGGAGGATTTGAAAGAAGAATCAAAGGACCTAAAGACGGGGCATGCCAACGGGGTAATTACCTTGCTTATCAGTGAAGCGGATCCTGTGATCCGGGAAAGAATAAAGCAACAGATGTCTGAGCGCTACAGGACTCTATTAGGACATTTTAGGCATGAGGTAGGTCATTATTTTTGGGACAGACTAATACGCGATGATCAGTTCGTCTTGGAACGGTTTAGAACTATCTTTGGAGACGAATCACAGTCCTATGCCCGAGCATTGGAAAATTATTATCGGAACGGCCCACAGGCTAATTGGGAGCAGGCTTTTATAAGCAAATATGCATCCTCTCATCCTTGGGAAGATTGGGCGGAAACATGGTCACATTATCTTCATTTGACAGATGTTCTTGAAACTGCTTTTAACTTTGGTATTCAAACAAATCCGCTAATCAACAGTAAGGAAAATCTTAAAATGAGAGCTAACTTTGATCCTTATTCGGAAACCAGTTTTAGTTATTTCTTAGAAACGGGTATTCCTTTGCTGTATGCCATAAATAGCATGAATAGATCAATGGGTACTGCGGACATTTATCCTTTTATAATTTCTAAGCCCGTAATTAGAAAGATGGAGTTTATACATGGACTTGTGCGGCAGAAGACACCAAGGCCTTAAGAAATGTACTATTTATTTTGTTTCGAACAAAAGCCATTGTTCTGGATCAAGCAAGATGTTATCTGGTTTTAAGTTGAGGTCAATTTCAAATTTTTGAGAGCCTTTATCCATTTGTAGCGTTTCCATTTTAATAGCATTTCCGTTTATTATACCTATTTCCAAAGGAAATTGAAAGGGGTGATGCTTTTGGACCTGGT
>JBARUM010000687.1:0-1518 GCA_049645725.1 Maribacter sp. | reverse complement strand
GTACTGAAGAGGTGCTCCAAATGCTTAGAGATAATGGAATGAACATTATTAGCACTGGGGGTGAAACGGCAGACCTAGGTGATTTGGTTCGGACTGTAGTGGTAGATAGCACGGTGATAGGCCGAATGAAAAGGCAAGACGTTGTTACGAACCAGAAAATAAAGCTTGGTCAGGTTATCGTAGGGTTGGCTTCTTACGGGCAGGCGAGTTACGAAAGTGAATACAACGGAGGTATGGGTTCGAATGGTCTTACCTCTGCTAGGCATGATGTCTTCAAGAAAGAATTGGCTGATAAATACCCTGAAAGCTACGATCATTCTGTACCAAATGATTTGGTTTACTCTGGCAGTTATGGATTGACTGATACTGTTGAGGGAAGCCCTTTAGATGCAGGAAAGTTAGTACTTTCTCCAACCAGAACTTATGCTCCGGTCATGGTTGAAATCCTCAAAAGATTCAGGAATGAAATTGGTGGATTGATTCACTGTAGTGGTGGCGCCCAGACCAAAGTGCTTCATTTTGTCAACAACGTCCACATTATCAAAGACAATTTATTTGAGCTTCCTCCTCTGTTTAAAATGATACATGAGGAAAGCGGTACCGACTGGAAGGAAATGTACAAGGTCTTTAACATGGGGCACCGCATGGAAATATATATTGACGAGGAATTCTCCTCAGAAATTATTGCGATTTCAAAGAAGTTCAACATAGAAGCTCAAGTGATTGGCCGAGTAGAGGCCTCTGAGAACAAGCAACTTACCATCAATTCTCAGTTTGGAAATTATATCTATTGATTTCATTTATTTGGAAAATGAACTACCCCGCAGCAAGCTGACGGAGTATCGGTGCCAGACGAAACTAAAACAGTCCTAACTGATCTTGGTGTATTTGTTGGTATTTTTTGCCTTGGTTCTGTACATATTTTTTGATCACTTCTGAATTACCATATTGGCCTACGGTATTTATATAATACCCACTCGTCCAAAACTTACCACCCCAAAGCTTACTCTTAACCTCTGGGTGACGTTCAAAAATTTGTATAGCAGTGATACACTTTATTGTTTGAACCACTTTCTTCGGTGAGTAAGTAGGAACACTTTGAATCAGGAAATGAACCTGATCCTCATCAGAACCTATCTCTAAAAAGTATATCTCGTAACGGTCTGATATCCCAGCACAGACCTCTTTCAACGTAATTTCAACCTCAGATGTAAAAACATCCCTACGGTATTTCGCTGGACAAACTAAATGATATAATAATAAGCTTTTGTTATGACTCTTTGAAATATGGGTATCTTCCATTATGCTAAGATAAAAATCTATCCTAACGCAACTCCCGATGCAAGCATCCGGGGAATTCTTTCGATTAAAATCAACCCAAAGGTTAATCATGTTTTGAGTAACTATATTACCACAGTATAATGGTTTACCCTTAGTTTACTTGTTATTTAGATACACGCTTCTTTTATGAAATACCTTTACTGCTACTTAATACTACTATTACTCTCTGTTAATGTG
>JBARUM010000686.1:0-7185 GCA_049645725.1 Maribacter sp. | reverse complement strand
CAAATTTTATAATCATGAAGGAGCTATTTTTGATTGAGCTGAAATATCGACTTCGCAGGCCTGCAACCTATCCCTATGTTTTTATCATGTTCTTAATGCCATTTTTATTGGCGGTATTCGAAAAATCCGTCACGGCGCAGTTCACCAATAGTCCTAATGCAATCGTTAGTGTTATTGGCGGGATGAGCATTTTAGCCTTGTTCTTTTATGCTGCTATCATGGGTGTCCCTGTTTTTAGAGATGAAGAACATAGAACGGCCCAAACGTACTTTACCTTCCCAGTTTCTGAAAAGAACTATATTCTAGGACGTTTTTGGGGCAGTTTTACTATAGTAACGTTCATGAACCTCGCTGCTGTTTTGGGCGCTATGATAGGTTTTGGATTAGGTGCTTTTTTAGATAGACCGGATTATGGAACGTATACCGATTTTAATTTCTGGTCGTACTTTTTACCGTTTGTGTATTTATTAACGTTCAATGCTTTTTTTATAGGAAGTCTGTTCTTTAGTCTTATGACGTTCTTTAAACGTATGCCTATACTCTATTTAGGGGGCATCGTGCTTTTTCTGGCAACCATTATTTCTGGGGAATTATTATCCAGTTTAGATACGGAATGGCTAAGTGTGTATGTAGACCCATTTGGAAATAGGGCGCACGGTTACTTAACGAAGTATTGGTCTATAAACGAATTGAACACGACCCAACTTTCCTTTTCGGGAAAATTTATGTTGAATAGATTGTTCTGGCTAGCAATAGCTATAGTAATATTTCTCTTTACGCTCTTCAAATTTTCGTACAAGGGATTTTTGTCGTCCAAAAAGAAAAAGTCTGTCAAAGAAGATACCGCTATTTACGAGCCAAGCGGTATTACCGCAATAGCTCAAAGCTTTACGAAAAAAGCGCAATGGGAGAACTTATGGTCGCTTAGTAAAATAGAATTTTTATCTATTGTAAAGGAATCCGTTTTTCTGGTATTGATTGTTATTGGAATACTTATTGCCAGTTTTGTGGCCTATCAATCCAACCAGATTTTTGGAACACCGTCTTTACCGCTAACGCGCTATATGGTAGTTCAGATTGCAGGAGGAATATCGCTCTTCTCCGTAATCATTTTGATTATTTATGCAGGTGAGGCGGTACATAGGACACGCAAGAACAAGACTTTTGAATTTTATGATGCGCTGCCTGTGAGCAATAACACGTTATATCTTTCTAAAATAATTTCTCTGGTGGGAGTGGCCGTAGTACTGACCTTATTAGGAATACTAGTGGGTATAATATACCAAACGGTTAATGGATATTTTAATTATGAACTGGGAATGTACCTTACCTATAATTTTGCCAAAATATTCCCTGCTTATTTAATGACCTTACTGCTGGCCTTTTTTATACACGTATTGGTGAACAATAAATTCTTGGGTCATTTTATTGTCATAGCTATCTATATTGGACTCCCACTGCTTTTAACTCTCGCTTTTAAGACAAGCAATCCATTATTGGTATTTGGGGAGACTACCGGAAGTTTCCTCAGCGATTTAAATGGTTTTGGACATTACCTGTATGGAGAATTCTGGCTAAATCTGTATTGGGTGTTATTGACGTGTATTTTGGCGGCAATCGGTAAAATATTTTGGAACCGTGGTTTCTTTTCTTCGGCTAAGGAGCGTTTAAGACTAGCTAGAAGCAGATTTAAGGGTAAGACTGTCGCATATACCCTGTTCTTTGTTTTGACCTTTGCCTCGGTGGCCGCTTACAGCTACTACAATATAAAGGTGTTGAATCAGCTAGAGGATGGGGATTATAGTCAAAAAGTATCGGCAGATGCGGAGAAAGCTTACGGTAAGTATATTGGCAAACCACATATTCAGGTTATCGATTTAAAGGCTAATATAGATATTTACCCAAAAGAACGTAAGGCTAATGCGCAAGGAATATTTAAGGTTATAAATCCATCAGAGGAGCCTATTGATACGGTTCTAATGGAAATCAAGTTTCCTATAGCAGACACTAAAATTACCAAGGTGCGTTATAACGGCACGGAGATTCAACCCTTTCTCAACGATAGTGTATACCGCCTGTTCATTTACAAATTACCACAACCTCTGCAGCCAAAGGATACGGCAGATCTGGTTATTGAAACCAAGGTGCGTACTCATGGATTTTCCAATGATACGGAGACCGCTATTTTAGGTAATGGAACATTCTTTAGAGATGCTATCTTTCCAACGTTTCACTATGACCGCGCTTTGAGCGATAATGGAGTGCGTAAAAAGTATTGCTTAGAAGAGTTGGATTTTCTTTATCCGCCAAGAACGGATAGTACCGCACTTAAAAAGAATCTCTTTAACGAAGATGCCAACTACATGACCTTTGAGGCTACTGTAAGTACGTCCAAGGATCAAATAGCCATTGCTCCCGGCACATTGATTAAAAAGTGGGAAGAAGGAGATAGAAGTCATTATAATTATAAATTAGAGGATAAGACCGACTATTTTTTCAATTTCGTAAGTGCGGAATATGTAGTGGCAAAAGATATTTGGATTGCTCCGAGCGGGAAAAAAGTGGCTATTGAGATATATCATCACCCAGAACACAATAAGAATTTGGGATATTTTATAAAAGGGATTAAAATATCCTTGGATTATAATTCTAAAAACTATTTTGAGTATCCTTATTCGGTCATACGTATTATTGAATTTCCCGCCTATTCCAATTTTGCGCAGTCTTTTGCGACGACTATACCTTACTCAGAGGATTTTGGTTTTGTTGCGGATTTTTCGAAAGCCGAAGATTATAATTACGCCTTTCGGGTAACTTCACATGAAGTGGCACATCAATGGTGGGGTCATATCGTAACACCGAGTAAAACTTCCGGAGCCAATATTATTTCCGAAACCTTGGCAGAATATGTGTCGCTCATGACCATGAAACAGGAATATGGAGAGAACGGAATAAAATCCTTTTTAAAGAATTCCTTAGATGACTATCTTTCCAACAGACAGTTCAGCTTTAAACCGGAACGCTCGCTACTGGATGTGGAAACCGGTCAGTATATTTGGTACGAGAAAGGATCCATGATCATGTACGATTTGCAAGATGTGGTAGGGGAAGACACAATAAATAAAGGGCTTCGTAATTTTTTGAACGAGTTTAAATACTTTGAAAAAGGATATTACGCATCGTCCGAAAATTTGTATAATGCCCTTTACGAAGTAACCCCAGATTCGCTAAAATATAAAGTTGATGACGGATTCAAGGAAATTGTGCTTTATGAAAACCGGGTGATGAATGCCAAAACAAAAGCCCTGGATAATGGCACATGGGAAACCGCGTTTACCGTAAATTCCAAGAAGATATACTATGACGATACCGGAAAGGAAAAGATGGTAGACGATAAGAAGAACCTGGTAGATATTGGTCTCTTTGGGGAGGATGTTACCAACGAGGGCGGCGTAAACATCAAAAATCCCCTTTACTTTGATTTAAGGTGGTTGTCGCCCGGTGACAATACATTTACGCTGATAACGGAAGAAAAGCCCTTAAAAGCGGGAATTGACCCCTACAACAAGCTTATTGATCGTAATTCTGATGATAATTTGAGGGTGGTTGAGGAATAGCGGTTTAAGTCTTTATAAACGGTGATATAAATCGTCCGCTTTTATACTTTTATTTCACCAACCAAATAACAAACTGCTCGTCCGGAAATTTTTACCCGTTCTCCCAGATATTCGCAGTGCAATTCACCTCCACGTTGTGATAGTTGTTTTGCCGTTAGCTGGTTTTTGCCAAGGTGTTTTGACCAGTAGGGCGTAAGCGTTGTATGTGCAGAGCCCGTAACCGGATCTTCCGGGATACCGCACTGGGGAGCAAAAAAGCGAGAAACAAAATCAACTTGAATCCCTGGAGCAGAAACAATGACCCCTCTGCAATCCAAGTCGTTCAATAAATGAAAATTTGGATGTATAGTTTCAATTTCTTGTTGCGATTTATAGATAAGTAAGTAATCGGTTTTTCCCTTAAAAGTTTCCAAGGGTATTTTCCCAATGGCTTCATTAATCTTCGGTTGTGATGAAACTGGTTGCAGATCGTCCGTGGGAAAATCCATGGTCATGCTGGTATCCTCATTTTTTACTACAACTAACGCACCACTCCTAGGAGAAATAAACCGAATAGTATTTTCTTTATGATTGTAATAATTGAAGATTACAAAAGCTGTCGCTAGGGTAGCATGGCCGCAAAGGTCCACTTCTAATTCTGGAGTAAACCAGCGCAGTTCATAAGCAGATTCATTGGGCACTGCAAATGCTGTTTCAGCTAAATTGTTTTCGGCAGCTATTTGCTGCATTAGCGAATCAGAAAGCCAAGATTTTAGAATACAGACGGCTGCAGGGTTACCTCCAAAAACTGAATCCGTAAAAGCATCGATTTGATATATTTTTTGTTTCATTTCTGAAAGACTGTTTAGCCTAATTATGTTTCTTTTGACTTTGCAATGATTTCCTTTAAGCGTTCTTTTCGCAGTGTGGCTTCCTTTTTAAGCTTGTTTTTCTTTTGATTCATAAGCTTAGTGTGTTTGTCTTTGTTGACGGTATTTTTTGCTTTCCCTTTTTTACCCATTTCGTATAGGATTATAACCAAGTTTTAGGCTTTTCTAATACCTTTAAAAGCCGTTCTTCTTCACTACCTTCTTCAGGTTTATGGTCATAATGCCACTGTACATGTGGGGGCAAACTCATTAAGATACTTTCTATACGTCCGTTGGTCTTTAGCCCGAACAAAGTTCCTTTGTCATGGACTAGATTAAATTCTACATATCTTCCGCGGCGTATTTCTTGCCAGTCCCGTTGTGCCTTACTGTAGGGCAGGTCTTTTCTTTTTTTGACTATGGGAACGTAGCTCTTTAAAAAACTATTGCCAACTTCAGTTACAAAATTATACCAATCGGTCATTTTCATTTCATCAGTGGCCTTGCAATAATCGAAAAAGAGTCCGCCTATACCTCTGGCTTCATTTCTATGCGTATTCCAGAAGTATGCATCGCATCGCTCTTTGTATTTTGTATAGAATTCTGGATGGTGCTTATCGCAAGCTTCTTTACATACTCGATGAAAATGAATAGCATCTTCATCGAATAAATAGTAAGGCGTAAGGTCTTGTCCGCCACCAAACCATTGGTCTACGATTTCCCCTTCTTTGTCATACATTTCAAAATAGCGCCAATTGGCATGTACGGTGGGTACCATAGGGTTTTTAGGATGGAGCACTAAACTTAATCCACAGGCGAAAAAATCAGCATCTTCGACCCCAAAATAAGTTTGCATGCTCTTAGGGAGTTCTCCATGTACCCCAGATATATTTACGCCCCCTTTTTCAAATACATGACCATTTTCAATAACACGTGTTCTTCCACCACCACCTTCTGGGCGTTCCCATATATCTTGTTTAAAAGTGGCCTTACCGTCTACTTCTTCTAGTTTTGCGGTAATGATATCCTGTAGCGTTTTTATGTATGCGTAGAATTTATCTTTCATATTCAAGTTCATAAAGTTCCATGTCCAGAGGATTCTCATTGGGTGGCGTATGTGCCTTCAATAAAGTCTTTTTCCAAATATAACTACATTTTTCAGCTACACGAATACTCGCTTGATTGGATTTGTGGACGATAATCCGAAGTGTTTTTAATCCCAATTCATCAAAAGCATATCCGGAAAGCGTTTGCACGCTTTGCGTGGTATGTCCTTTTCCTTCGTATTGATAACCGATACAATAGGCCAATTCTGCCTGCCGCTTATTCCAATTCAGGTCTTTTATATAGACCAAACCTATAATGGTCCTGCTCTCCAATTCTTTCAAAACGAATAGAAATTCTTCTTTCTTTTTGAACTGACGCACTTTCTGCTGTACGAAATAGGTAGCTAAATCCGGGGTTAGATTTTGCTCTAAGGTTTTTGGAAAAAAACGTTTGAACCTATCTGCATTAACGGTCATAAGGTCGCAAATACGCCAGGCATGTTTTTCATGTATGGGTTCAATTATGTAGTTAGACAACTTAAAAACCATAGTCTTAAACCGCAATATCGTCGGTAGGAATTCCTTTTTCTCCAGCGTGTTGTTTTGCCCAAATGGCAAGCCCAAAGGTGAGTACTCCTAATCTACCAATAAACATTGTTACGATAATGGTTATTTTTCCGATAACGGATAAATCACCCGTAATACCTGTACTTAATCCTACCGTGCCCAAGGCCGAGGCAACTTCAAAAAGTATGCGTTCAAATTCAAAATCTTCGGAAAAAGTTAGGATAAAAGTACCCAAGGCAATAATTGAGGTATAAAAAATAAAGGAGGAAGTAGCAATATAAAGTCGTTCGAAAGGTATGATCCTACCTAAAAAAGTGATTCGCTTACTGTTCGTAAGCCTACTTTTCATAATGGCAAGAACGGCGGTCAAAGTGGTTATCTTCATACCACCTGCAGTTCCTGAAGGTGAGGCTCCAATGTACATTAGAAATATGGTGACCAAAAGCATGGGTAGCATAAAGGCACCAAAGTCTACGGTATTAAAACCAACGGTAGTCATAGCCGTCATACTCTGAAAGAATGCTGCCAAGAAACGTTCAGTGCCCTCCAAATTACTTATTGTAGGCTCATACGAATAGAAAAATATAAACCCAAAAGAGAGTAGAATTAGAAAGCCATAGGAAACAATTTTTGTTGTAAAGCTTAGATTATGGGTTTTCTTTCTTAGAAAAAGCACAAAATCAGTTACTACTATAAACCCCAAAGAGCCGGCGATTGCCAATATAGATATGGTGGTGTTCACTAACACATTGCCAGAATAGTCCGCAAAACCCGAATTGAAAAGACTAAAGCCAGCGGTACAGAAGGCACTGATACTATGGAAAATGGCAGACCATAGGGCCTCCCAAACAGGCATCCCTTTTTGGCTGAACGCAAAATAAAATAGAACAGCACCTAATATCTCCATAATCAAGGTGAAAATGATGACCGATTTCAGAAAATCTTTTATTTGGATGGTAACAGGCAGCGTAAACTCGGTTTTTAATAAAGTTTGATGCCAATGGGTAATTTTTTTGGTGGTAGAAAGGATCATAAATGTGGTAAAGGTGAGATACCCTATACCACCTAGTTGAAATAAAACCATAACAACAAGCTGTCCAAAAATGT
>JBARUM010000685.1:0-2371 GCA_049645725.1 Maribacter sp. | reverse complement strand
ATCGTATGCTTCTTCGTCTAATATTGTATTCTCCTCCAAATAATGAGAGACATCGGCAATATGGATTCCTATTTCATAATTACCGTTTTCTAAAATTTTAAAAGACAAAGCATCATCAAAATCCTTTGCGTCCTTAGGATCAATAGTAAAGGTCAATACATCTCGCATATCCCTTCTTTTTGATATTTCCCCGGACTTTATTTGGGTATCTATATCGTCTGCAAAACGCTGCACCTCAACAGGGAACTCATAGGGAAGACCATATTCTGCCAAAATAGAATGTATCTCCGTATCATGTTCACCTGGTTTTCCCAGAACTTCGATAACTTTTCCAAAAGGAGAATCCACATCATTAGGCCAATCTGTTATTTCTACCAATACTTTATCCCCTTCACGTGCATCTTTAAGTTTATCCTGAGAAACAAAAATATCAGTATACATTCTAAAATCTGTAGGTCTTACAAATGCAAAAGTCTTCTGCATATCAACAATACCTACAAAGGTATTCTTGTAACGTTCAATAACCTTAACTATCTCACCCTCTAGTTTCTTTCCGTTCCTTCTTGGGAATATGAAAACCTGTACTTTATCTTTATGAAACGCCTTATTTATCTTATTAGAAGGTATAAACACATCATCATCCATTCCCTCAATAACAATATAAGCATTACCTCTTCCAGTTATATCAACAATTCCTTCATGATATGTTTTATTATCCTCGAGTACCTGATAATTACCTCTACTACTTTCCAGAATTCTTTTTGTTTCCTTTAATTGAGTAAGTCTTTGTATAAGTAAATTTCTCTCGTTTGCCTCCGTAACACCTATCTTGGCGGCTATTTGCTTATAATTAAAGCTTTTTTTTGGCTCCTTTTCTAAAACTGTAAAAATCCCTTTTGTAATCTCGTTCTTTCTATGGTTTTTTGCTTTCTTATTTCTCTTCGACATTAAAATTATAATTTGGTGGAAAATTACGAATTATAATCCACTAGCTATCTAAACAAAATTTTCCTATTAAATTGAATCACAGCAGTTATTAACATTAATTACATAATTATCTTTTCTTTTTTGAAATTTAAATTAAAAATGATTGTTATGATAGTTTGTTAATAGCAGGAATAAATTATTTTCTTTTTCCTTGGTTTAGTTAGATACTAGAAGTTGTTGACAGCAAATAAGACCTAAATATTATTGAAAATCAGAATTTTGATAAAGTTATCATGGATGGTTAATAACCTATTTCAACATATTTTTTTAATAAATTATGGTGAAATTAATGTTAATTAAAAGCGTTTAAGTTCTTTAATGCTCGTAACTAATTTTCATAGCTTAATTATGCTAATCCAATATTTATTTACAAGCTGGATGTAAGTTTAATCGGCAACTTTTTACGTTATTTTTTATAAACATTTTTTCAAAGTAATTCTATGGTAACTAACATACTAATAAACAATCATTTTATATGGTAATTAAATTAATGTTGTCAAGTGTCGATTTTTTGTAGTGAGTTATAGTATGTTGTACCTTTGTTATATTAGTTTACGAGCTTCCCCTACTTAATATTTATTTTTAACACTACTAAAAATTATAATATGAAAATAGCTATTGGTAACGATCATGCGGGTACTGAATATAAGTTGGCTATCATAGGGTTATTAAAGTCCATGCAAATAGAAGTAATAAATAACGGCACAGACGGTACGGACAGTGTAGATTATGCGGATTTTGTTCATCCTGTAGCCCAGAATGTTGAAGACGGTACAGTAGATTATGGGATTATAATATGTGGAAGCGGTAATGGAGCCTCTATGACTGCGAATAAACATCAAAAAGTAAGAGCCGCATTATGCTGGACAAAGGAAATAGTGGAATTGGCCAGAGAACACAATGACGCCAATATATTAAGTCTACCTGCTAGATATATTGCTTTACCACAGGCTTTGGAAATGGTTACTACTTTCTTGAATACAGAATTCGCCGGTGGCAGACATGAGCGCCGTATCGAAAAAATAGCATGTAAATAAGATTCCAAACATGGGCCACGGACATCATCATCATACAAATGGCCACTCGCACCCAAAGATTGAAGGAAAGAACCTTATAATCTCTATTTTCCTAAACATACTTATTACCATTTTTCAGGTTATTGGCGGTATTATTTCCGGAAGTTTGGCGCTTATTTCTGATGCACTCCATAATTTTAGCGATGTACTTTCCTTGGTCGTCAGCTACATTGCTAACGTACTTTCAAGAAAAGAGGCATCTACCAATAAAACGTTTGGCTACAAAAGGGCCGAAATCATGGCCGCATTTGTAAACTCTGCAACGCTTATTGTAGTGGCTATTGTGTTAATTAAGGAAGCTATTGAAC
>JBARUM010000684.1:0-7094 GCA_049645725.1 Maribacter sp. | reverse complement strand
TTTTAAATGGAACGTTGCAGGAAACTTCTCCATTCTCAGAAATGAACTCACGGATTTAGGTAGTAGTACACCCTTCTTTTCCAATTCTCCGAGTGGGCACCTAGGTATTTTTGGTAGTTGGGTAGAGGCTGGGAATCCTATTGGTGTATGGCGTGGTTTTGATTATATCGGTATTTTTCAAAGCCAGGCAGAAATAGATAGTAATCCATCCCGTTCAGGCGATCAACCAGGGTATCCCCAATATAGAGATGTCAATGGTGATGGTGAAATTACTCCCGATGATTATGTTATTATTGGTGACCCTAATCCTGGTTTCACTTGGGGTCTTAACTCCACTATCACCTACAAGAATTTTGACATGAGTATCTTTTTTAGGGGAGTTCATGACTTTGAAATAAGAAACCTACAAGCTTCTGAACTTGGCGATGGTGTACAGAAGATTAATCAGATAAGCACCATTTTGAGCGATTCTTGGACTCCAAACAATACTAGTGCCAATAGACCGGTAATCAATGGAAATAGGGATTTTGCCAACTCATACCGTGATTCTGACTACTTTATTGAAGATGGCTCTTTTATAAGACTTCAAAATATTTCCCTTGGCTATACCATACCCAATATAACGTTCCTTAGTAGTGCACGTGTTTTTGTAAGTGGTCAAAATCTACTAACGATTACCGATTATAGTGGTTTTGATCCAGAAGTAAATAATAGCGGACAAAGCAACCTCAATAGAGGAGATGATTACGACGCATATCCTAGGGCAAGAACCCTTACCCTAGGAGTTAATCTTGAATTCTAAATATATTAAATAAAAATTGACATATGAAAACAACGAAATTTAAACATTTGAAAGCACAAGCACTGGGGGCCTTAGCCTTCGTGTTGCTGTTGGGCTGTTCTGATTTAGAGGAGAACCCAGATTTCACAACCCAAGACAATTTTTTCGCAACAGCCGAACAATTGGAGTTAGGTGTTAATGCTGTTTACGATGGTATTGGATATGGGACCCAGTGGTTTAACCATTTTTACAATAGATATGTTTTTGAAAGCCGAGTTGGTTATCAAGTAGGATGGGAAAAAGGACCGTTAGATTTTCAAAATGGAAACGTAAACCCTGGAGATGACTATATTGCGGCCTATTGGACTATATCATATGACCATATTAACAGAGCAAACTCTGTAATCCAAAAAGCAGATGAACTAAAGGAAGAAGGTGTTCCTAATATGGCCCTTGTGGACAGGGTAAAGGCCGAAGCATTGTTCTTAAGAGCCTTTTATTATTATAACCTTGTTAGATATTTTGATAATATCCCGGTTACTACCACACGAACTGAGAGTGATCAGGACCTACCGTCCAACGAAAATGGAGAGCAAGTGGCTCTGGATTTGATAATTTCCGATTTGACCATGGCATCAGCCATACTACCAGAATCTTATGACGGGGCCGAAACTGGCCGGGCTACCAAGTGGGCTGCAATGGCATTATTGGTAAAAGGCTATTTACAAGCAGAAAGATGGGAAGAGGCCAGAACTACTGCTGAGATAATCGTAAATACTAGCGGTCTTACTCTTTTCGAAAACTTTGAAGATACTTTTGCGGTCGCCACAGAGAATTCGGGACCAAGATTATTTGAGGCACAAGTATCGGGTAGTGCGAACGCGACCGAAGCTCAAAACGCGCATCAACACTTTATCCCAGGTGACCTTCCTAACGACCAGGGGGGTGTAGGATGGCATTGGTTGAACGCTACACAGGCCTATAGAGCTAAATTTGACCCAGCCGACAAGCGTATCCCTGGCACTTTCATTACAGAATATACAACTACTCGTATCGGCGAGAATTCTAATGGGGAATTACCGACGGTTACATGGAGTGCAGATGCACCATATAATTTGAGTCGTTTTGGAGGAATGGTTGCCGCAGATGCTGACCCAAACAATCCTGATGACTTGGTATTTTCTGCTGCTTGGTCCGCAAAATATACTGAAGTTGGTATTTCCAACGCCACGCTCTCCGAAAAGAATACGGTATATTTAAGATTAGCGGATGTTCTTTTGGGGCACTCCGAAGCCGCCAACGAAAGTGGCACGGGAGATGCATTTTTTGGCATTAATACAGTTCGTGAACGTGCTGGCTTAGCTCCATTATCAGGACTAACTCAAGAACAATTAAGAAGAGCTATTGTTGATGAGAGAGTGCTTGAATTCGGTTTTGAATGCGAAGTGTATCCCGAATTGAAAAGAAAGAGCACATTTGGTGGTTCTCCTGATTATTTAGGGGAATATATTCAAGAATTTATTGACACCTATGGAGTAGACCGCACCTTATCTGAAAAGGATTATGTTTTACCTTTGCCATTAACAGAAGTGTTGGGAAATCCTAATGTAACACAAAATCCTGCATATAATTAGGGGATTGATGCAAAATTCATATTCTAAGACCCACCGGCATCGGTGGGTTTTTTTGTAAATATTTAGTAACTTTCTTTTCATGATTTTTTCAATGTATCATAAAATAGGTCATATATTTTCAGTATTGTTTTTTCTGTTTTTGTATTCATGTTCAAACGAAAATACCCTTGTGGACAAGGCACAGGGTAGTTCTTCTTTGTTCCGATTACTTCATCCAGATGATACTGAAATAGCTTTTGATAACCGGATTGAAGAAAACGAATTATTTAACCTAGTAGACTATTTCTACGTATATAACGGAGGCGGGGTTGCTATTGGCGATATTAATAATGATATGTTACCGGACATCTACTTTACAGGTAATATGGTACAGGATGCTCTTTATGTAAACGAAGGAGAACTAAGGTTCAAAGACATGACGCATTCGCTGGGTGAAATTCAAGAGGGATGGTCTACAGGAGTAACTATGGTAGATATAAACCATGATGGTTTTCTTGATATTTATGTTTGTAGATCAGGAAATTTCAAAAAGGAAAAGCGTAAAAACCTTCTTTATATCAATCAAGGAGATATGACTTTTATTGAACAAGCTGAAAAATTTGGCTTAGCAGATACTGGTTATAGTACCCAAGCAGCCTTTTTTGACTATGATAAGGATGGAGATTTAGACGTGTACCTATTAAACCACACCAATGTCATACGTGATCCAAACAACATAACACCACTGGTGTCAGACGGTAGTGGTCCCGCAAATGATAAACTTTATAGAAATGATGAGGATAAAGGTTTAGGAATTCAATTTATGGAGACAACTATCCAAGCCGGGATAACTTATGATGGGCTTGGCCTTGGTTTGGCCATATCTGATATAAACAATGACGGTTGGGAAGATATTTTTGTGACCAACGATTTTGTTGCCAATGACTATATCTACATAAATCAGAAGGACGGAACGTTCAAGGAGATGGCAAAGTCCTACTTAAAACATATGAGTCATTTTAGTATGGGCAACGATATTGCCGATTTCAATAACGATGGCCTTGTGGATTTGATTACGATGGACATGCGGCCAAAAGATAATTTCCATGAGAAGAAAATGTCGGGGCCATTGAATTTCGACCTCTTTGCAAGATCCTTGGAACAGGGATACCTACCTCAGTATATGAGGAACACGCTTCAGCTGAACACCGGTATAACCAATGGGGATACACCATTTGCAGAAATTGGCCAGATTGCTGGAATAGATGCTACAGATTGGAGTTGGTCTCCGTTGTTTGCCGATTTTGATAATGACGGATTAAAAGACCTGTATATAACCAATGGATACTTAAGGGATATTACAGATTTGGATTTCATTAACTATACGAACACCTTATCTTTTAAAATCCCAAACGACAGTTTGGATACTATTCTGAAACAGAAGGCAAAAGAAATGCCCTCTATTAAGATTTCAAACTACATGTTCCAGAACAAGGGAGAACTATTATTTGACAATGTAACCGAAGAATGGGGGCTAGATAATCCTTCATTATCTAACGGAGCCGCTTATTCCGATTTGGACAACGATGGCGACTTGGATATCATTATCAATAATATTAACGAAGTCGCCTCTATTTATGAAAACCTATCCATTGATAAAAATACAAACCATTATCTAAATCTCCATTTAAAAGGAGATAGTTTAAATCCTGCAGGAATAGGGACTGAAGTGCGTTTGTTCCAAACCAATCAAACACAGCTTTTAAGACAGACGTTTACACGCGGCTATCAATCCGCTATCGCTAATTCCTTACATTTTGGGCTGGGTACCAATTCTAAAATCGACAGTCTTTTAGTGACTTGGCCCACTGGGAAGACTATGAAAATTTTAAACGTTAAAGCGAATCAAAATTTAATTTTAAATCAGAATTTCGGAAGTGAAGTATTTATAGAAAATAGTTTGAAAAAAGAAAAATTCACAGAGGTAACAATCTATTTAAATCTTAATACAGGACATGGAGAAACTGTTTATAACGATTTTAATAGAGAGTACCTATTACCGCACAAATTATCGGAACAAGGTCCAGGCATTGCCGTTGGTGATATAAATAAGGATGGCTATGATGATTTTTTCATGGGCGGCGGCTACAACCATAGTGGCCAAATATTTTTGGGTTCAAAAACTGGAGAATTTCAAAAAAAACTATTGTTCCCCAACGAAAAAGAAAAATATGAAGAAGATACCGGTGTACTACTATTTGATTATGACAACGATAATGATTTAGATCTATATATCGCTAGTGGTAGTAATGAGTTCTTTGAAAAATCGGAGTTCTATCAGGATCGTCTCTATAGCAATGATGGAAAGGGAGTGTTTGAATTGACCGAAGGTATCATTCCACCAATGTTAACGAGCAGTTCCTGTGTTAGGGCTTCGGACTTCGACCTTGACGGTGATTTGGATTTATTTATAGGTAGTAGGCTTACCCCATTAAAATATCCATTACCTTCTAACAGCTTTCTGTTGCTTAACGAAGAGGGTAAATTTATGGATGTCACCAACAAGCTAGCTCCTTCACTTAGAAAACCAGGAATGGTTACAGACGCGCTTTGGACCGATTATGATACGGATGGTGATACGGACTTAATCGTTATAGGGGAATTCATGTCCATAGAATTCTACAGGAATGAAAACGGAAAATTACTTAATGACTCAGAAAATACGGGATTAAAGCGTACTTCAGGTTGGTGGAATAGTATTAATGCGGGAGATTTTGACAATGATGGCGACATGGATTATATCTTGGGGAATTTAGGTTTAAATTCCAGATACAAAGCTTCTGCCACAGAACCTGTTTCAATCTATGCGCTAGACTATGATCAAAATGGGTCTATTGATCCCATCATGACTTCCTATAACGACGGAAGGGAATATCCCGTTCATTCAAGGGATGACCTTATCAAACAAATTCCTTTCCTTAAAAGAAAGTTTCCTGACTATGCCAGTTATGCAAGGGCCACAATTACTGATATTTTAACCCCTCAAGAAAAAAGTAGTGCCTATAGTGCAAAAGTTTTTGAATTGGCATCCTCTATTTTGATAAACCAAGGTAATGGGAAGTTCGAAATCAGTCAATTACCTACAATGGCGCAGTTAGCTCCCATCTATGGCATTATAGTATCCGACTTTGATAAGGACGGCAACCTCGATCTTTTAGTCTCTGGAAATGATTACGGGGCGGAAGTGAGTGTAGGAAGATACGATGCATCCAAAGGTCTTTATCTAAAAGGGACAGGGACGGGTGATTTTCTTCCAATTTCTAACAAGGATAGCGGTTTGTCAATAGATGGAAACACTAGAGGTACTGCTTCTATATCCACAAATAGAGGCATCATACAATTATTTAGTATTAATGCGGGGATTTTAAGAGCCTATGCTTCTCAAAATGAAAAAATAGAAACTGATATTATTCGTGTTCCCACGAATATCGTGAGAGCAAAAATTCATTTGGACAATAAAAAAATTCGAATGCATGAATTCTATTATGGCTCAAGTTATCTTTCCCAATCTACTAGGCACATGACGCTGACCGGACATGAAAAGAAGATATATATTTATGATACAACGGATAATGAAAAATTGATTTTTGAGCGAAAATAAATTAATACTACCTCTTGTTGCATAAGATAAAGTTACTGGAAGGGTTCTGACTTTTGAGACCAATTAATTTTTGAAGTTATAAAAGTGCCAATTTGTTGTACATATGTTGTACAGAGGGAATCAAAAAAGGCCCCCGGTCTCTCGGAAGCCCTTTGTTTGCTAGTAGCGGGGACTGGACTCGAACCAGCGACCTTCGGGTTATGAGCCCGACGAGCTACCTACTGCTCTACCCCGCGATGGGTATTTTCTCACTTGTTTATGAAACTTCGGAACATAACCTCCGACGAGAAAATGGAAAACGCTATCTGCGTTAATGGGCGACAAATATACAATGTATTTTTAGTTTTTTCAATATTTGTGGCAATAATCTTTTTTAAACCTTCAGTAAGAAAAAAAGCCTAAAAACCATACCTTAGGGCTTTTCCTTCTCTATGGATATAATTAATGATTTTCTGGTAAATGCAAATAATATAGCGAATTGGCCTATGTTCTTGTTGTTGATCGGTGGCGGACTTTTCCTTGTTTTTTACTCTAAATTACTACCCTATCGTTTTTTTGGTCATGCCATCGCTATTACAGCTGGTAAATATGATAATAAAAATGCCAAAGGTGATGTGAGTTCCTTTCAAGCACTTTCGGCTGCGGTTGCCGCGACTGTAGGTCTTGGAAATATTTCTGGGGTTGCCATCGCAATTCACGACGGTGGTCCTGGCGTTATTTTTTGGATCTGGGTCACAGCCTTAATAGGTATGTGTATAAAATTCTATTCATGTAGCCTGTCGATTATGTTTCGTAGCGTAGATTCTGAGGGTAAGCTTCAGGGCGGGCCTATGTACTATATTACGAAAGGTTTGGGGCCAAAAGCAAGACCGTTGGCTATCTTTTTTGCTTTCTGCGGGTTATTCGGTTTTTTGGGGGTATTTACCGCCAATCAGTTTACGGAAACATTTATGAGTGTAGTAGAACCGTCTACTACCATTGCCGAAATGAGCGATAAAAACTGGAAACTTACCGTAGGGATTGTGCTGGCGGTTATTAC
>JBARUM010000683.1:0-1717 GCA_049645725.1 Maribacter sp. | reverse complement strand
TTCATTTTCATTCCAGTGGCGAGTAACATGGTCAAGGAATTAAGGACTCTTGAGCCTGTACCACCAATAGCGAATAGATATAGTTTTGGTCTTGTCATGGTATTAAAATTTTACGGGATAGTATTTTGAAAAAATAGAGAAGCGTTTGAATACAATTGAAAATAGAAAGTACAGCACAAAACCGTACAAGGCGTTTATAATGGTAAATAGCCATATTTCATAGTAGAAATCGCTAAAAGAGGATAACTCGAAAACCTGAAAACCTTCAATTAAAATGGTAACAATGAAAATGGTAACCAGGTTATAGAGTCCAAATAGAAACCAGCTGCCCATGCTTGAGAAGCGCATACTTTTTCTTCCTAAAAGGAGGTAGAAAACAGAAAGGTAGAGAAGCGTAAAAAATGATAACACCATAAAACCTATTGTAAAACCTTTTTCGTACCAAAGTTGAAAATGAGCGTTGCTATCGAATAAAAAGTAGAAATTTTCCATAATGATTATTTTCTAAGGAGTTTGAATTCTAATAAGGGTGGTGTTTCATGGTAGGCCTTATCAAAAGCGTCTGTGATAAAATTAAAAGCGAAGGTTTTATGTTCTAATGTTTCTGCGGTAACCTGATAATCATCTGTTAAATGGGTTTCTTTAAACCAAGTAGAGGGAGGGTTTTTTAGAGAAAAGGAAATTTCTGTAGTTGTTGCATCCATATCAAATAATGTGGGTTGCAGAAAATGGGTAAAACCAAGGCCTTCACTACCTTCTAATTCGCTTTTATTTTTTGTTTTTAGGGTAATGGTTTCCTTTAAATGTGATGGTGAAATTTTGTAATTCTCAACATTCATAAACAGGTTCTCATAAATAGAGGGATGTTTTTCAAAGTTGACCCCAATGGTAAATTGAGCAGGAAGTTTTTGTTTTACTTCATGTATGATTACCGAACTATTTTTAGGGTCAGTAGATATTCTACCGCTTTGGGGTTTTCCTAAAATGGAAAAAGGAACCCCATCCATTGAAATGTTATATGCGTATGCTTTATCATAGTTTTCAAAAAGTTTTTGAGATAATAGTTCTTCTATTAGTGGTTTATCCCCTAAAACCCATATATAAAAAGGTCTGTTTTTTAAAATGGTATTGTAATAAGGCCTTGCCCTTTGATTCTGGCTACCGGTATTGTTGCGGTCGTAATAATAGGTTCCGTTAAAATTGCTGAGATACTTAAAGACCGCAACCGCGGCGTCTGGTTTATTGATAAGGTGTCCGTATATTTTTGTGGTGACCAACGAGCCTGCGGTCATCGCATTATTATCTCCCAAGTCTAGAATACAATCGGAAACCAGAATGCTGACGGCATTCGAGTGTAAGGAATCTATAATAGGCCCAAATATATTCTGAAGTTTTGAAGACCTGCCCTGTAATAAATTACCCTTGCGCAACTGCTCATTAAAATGTTCTTTTGTTTGGAAATACTTTCTAGGGGAATCACTTACAGTATATATTGTGGTAATATCATCATACTTTTTATCCAAATCGGCAATTAAGTAAGACACAATTTCTTGTAGTGGATAATCTCCGGGTTTGTTTACATTGACATACCCTTTCATACTTACGGAAGTCTCTAGAAAAAAATCAATTTTCTCTAACTTGTAGTTTAAACCAGATGGAGAGGTGTATGGCACAAATTCAAATTGATGTTTTTCAGTACAACCAACCAAAAACAGGC
>JBARUM010000682.1:0-2364 GCA_049645725.1 Maribacter sp. | reverse complement strand
GTAAAATAGCATTTCACCTATAATTTTATTATTTTGCAGGCGTTATTAAGAATACTTCTTCATACTTAATTAAGTAGTTAAAACATCCAATTTGAATTTAGTAGAAAATTTAGAATATAATACAGAGCGTTCACATCTAATAATCCCGGAGTATGGCAGACATTTTCAAAAAATGGTGGACCATGCGGTATCTATAGAGGACCCCGTAGAAAGAAATAAGGTAGCACAATCCATAATTGCCGTAATGGGCAATTTACAGCCTCATTTAAGAGATGTGCCGGATTTTCAGCATAAGCTATGGGATCAGTTGTTTATTATGTCCGATTTTAAATTGGATGTAGAATCTCCTTTTCCGATAACCTCAAAAGAGATATTACAGCAACGTCCGGATGCTTTGGAATATCCCCAGAACTTTCCAAAATATCGTTTTTATGGGAATAACATTAAGCGAATGATTGATGTAGCCGTTAAATGGGAAAAAGGTGATAAAAGAGCAGGTTTGGAATATGCGATTGCCAACCACATGAAAAAGTGTTATCTCAACTGGAATAAAGATGTGGTAGATGACAAAGCTATTTTCAAACATTTATTTGAACTAAGTGACGGACAAATAGATTTGGCCAAAGATGGCGAAAGTCTTACGGATAGCGGTCAGTTCTTGAAAAATAGGGTCGCTAAATCTCCAAGGTCTAATTCCAATAAGAAAAATCAAAGAAATAATAACCGCGGTAAAAAACGCTATTAAATTTCTACTCCTATAAATGGGAACATTCAAAATTGAAGGGGGACACCAACTAAGTGGTGAAATTACTCCTCAAGGCGCAAAAAATGAAGCCTTACAAATTCTATGTGCCGTACTTTTAACGGCGGAAAAAGTTACCATTCATAACATTCCTGATATTGTTGATGTTAATAAACTTATATCTCTTTTAGAGGATTTAGGTGTTAAGATCCAAAAGAAGGGCAAAGGCTCGTATAGTTTTATTGCGGACGATATCAACTTGGATTACCTTCAATCTGACCAGTTTAAGGAAGATGGTAGAGGACTAAGAGGTTCTATTATGTTGGTAGGGCCATTACTATCACGTTTTGGAAAAGGATACATCCCAAAACCAGGAGGTGATAAAATTGGAAGACGACGTCTGGATACCCATTTCGAAGGATTTATAAAATTAGGTGCTAAGTTTAGGTATAACCGTGAAGAATATTTTTATGGTGTGGAGGCTAAAAAACTTAAAGGCACTTACATGCTTTTAGACGAGGCTTCCGTAACGGGAACGGCAAATATCGTAATGGCCGCTGTATTGGCAGAAGGACAGACCACCATTTACAATGCCGCATGTGAACCCTATTTACAGCAACTTTGTAAGATGCTGAACCGCATGGGCGCTAAAATTACTGGCGTAGGTTCCAATCTTTTAGTGATTGATGGAGTTAAGGAATTAGGAGGTACAGAGCACACCATGCTTCCTGACATGATTGAAATTGGTAGCTGGATCGGACTTGCTGCCATGACCAAAAGTGAACTGACCATTAAAAATGTGAGTTGGGACGATTTGGGACAAATTCCAACCGTATTTAGAAAATTAGGCATCCAATTGGAGCGAAAAGGGGATGATATATATATTCCCGAGCACAAAGATGGGTACGAAATTCAAAATTATATCGATGGTTCTATACTTACCATTGCAGATGCACCTTGGCCTGGACTTACACCAGATCTTTTGAGCATTATTCTTGTAATGGCTACCCAAGCAAGGGGAGAGGTCATTATTCACCAAAAGATGTTCGAAAGTCGTTTGTTTTTTGTGGATAAATTATTAGATATGGGTGCAAAGATTATTCTTTGCGACCCCCATAGGGCTGCCGTGATGGGGCATGATTTCAAGTCTACTTTAAAAGCTACTACGATGACCTCTCCAGATATTAGGGCAGGAGTTTCACTACTAATTGCGGCGTTATCAGCAAAAGGAACATCTACCATTCATAATATTGAGCAGATAGATCGCGGTTATGAGAATATTGATGAACGTCTACGTGCTATTGGTGCCAAGATTACCAGGGTTTAAGGGTATTCCAAAACGACAGTATAAATAACGTAGTCCACAAAAAAGTTCTGATCCAGTTTCGCTGTGCTAATTTTTTCACAGTTAATTCCAAATCCTTTGCGTTAGAAATGTTATTGTGTAGTGGAACGAATAGAACAAAGGTCGAAACCCAAAGCAAAACTACAATACTAATACTGATGATTTCATAAAGGCCTTGATTATTAATGAGTTGTAAAAAAGAAATGGTTAATTGCCCTACCATCAAAGGAATTACAACCAAAGAAATACCGATTGTGTATTTCGCATGCCATTTACC
>JBARUM010000681.1:0-2953 GCA_049645725.1 Maribacter sp. | reverse complement strand
CATTCAAACAAAGGAATATTAGTTTTCATCCATGCCCAAGCACTATTATTTGGAATGGCCTTAGCTATGTTCTCGTCTTCCATTCTGTTGAAATAGTCCACATAATGCTCAAAGTTTTCGGTTTTTAACACATGAGCCGATTTTTGGGCCTCGATTGTGGTGTTACAACTGCTGAAAACAATTGAAAATAATATGATTACTATTTTAGTATAATTTATTTTTAAACTCATTTTCATCAATTCTGAATATTTTATTTAGCGTAAAACGTATAAGTTTCACCCGCTTTCATATCAATATCATATTCGTAATATTTTGAAAGCTTGAATTTTTCAATTTTTGCTTTATCCGAAATGATTGGTTTTTTAACTTCAACATCGTAAAACAAGGGGTTTGGGTTTTTCCCTTTTGCCTTTTTTAGACCTTTTCCTTTCAATGGTGTTTCACTTCTCAATCTACAATTGCCATCTAAGGTTGGCTGAATTTTAAGAGCAGAAATCTTATTATTTTTCCAAGTTAAATTAATTTCGAAACCACCTCTTGATATTAATCCTTTTACTTCGCCATCTTTCCAAACACTTGGTAATGCTGGCAACAAATGAATTGCTCCTTCGTGGCTTTGCATCAACATTTCTGCAATACCCGCAGTACAGCCAAAATTCCCGTCTATTTGAAAAGGCTGGTGCGCATCAAGCATATTAGGATAGGTACCTCCTCCTTTTCTTTGGTCGGCGGTCACTAAGTGTAATTGGTCTTGCAATAATTTATAAGCATGGTCACCATCCAACAAACGGGCCCATAGATTCACTTTCCATCCCATAGACCAACCCGTAGATTCATCGCCTCTAAAATTTAAAGAGGTTTTAGCCGCTTCAAACAATTCGGGAGTTTTGAAAGGGGAAATTTGATTACTTGGGAATAAACCGTACAAATGAGATACGTGACGATGATGGTCTTCAGGGTCATCCCAATCGTGCATCCATTCTTGCAATTGTCCGTGTTTTCCAATCCGCATTGGAGACATTTTTGAAAGGGCCACGTTCAATTTTTCTGCAAAATCCTCATCCTCATTAAGTACTTTTGTGGCTTTCATCACATTGGTGAACAAATCGAAAACCAATTGATTATCCATGGTTGTTCCTGCGGCAATGGTGGATTTACCATCTTCCGCAGCGTGTGTGTTTTCTGGGGAATTGGAAGGCACCACTACCAAGTAGCCCGTTTCTGGTTCTTCAATCATAAAATCCAAAAAGAACGTTGCTGCCCCTTTTAGGATTGGGAAAATCTCTTTTAGATAGTCTTTATTACCTGTATATAAATAACGTTCCCACAAGTCTTGGCATACCCAAGCACCACCTGTTGGCCACATCCCTGATGCGGCATAATCCACAGGACCTGTAATACGCCAAATATCTGTATTGTGATGTAACACCCAACCATTGGCACCATACAACCTTTTTGCACTTTCCTGACCAGTAATGCTCAATTCTTTTGCCATTTGGATAAAAGGTTCGTGCAGTTCTGAAAGGTTGGTCAATTCTGCTGGCCAGTAATTCATCTCTGCATTAATATTCATGGTGTATTTGCTTTCCCATGGTGGAAATAACATGTCGTTCCAAATACCTTGAAGGTTGGCAGGTTGCCCTCCAGGTTGCGAACTAGAGATTAATAAATAACGCCCAAATTGAAAATATAACGATGCTAATTGCGGGTCGA
Organism: Maribacter sp.; assembly: GCA_049645725.1. Classification (GTDB taxonomy): domain Bacteria; phylum Bacteroidota; class Bacteroidia; order Flavobacteriales; family Flavobacteriaceae; genus Maribacter. The sequence continues at coordinate 1,240 of JBARUM010000681.1, read as the reverse complement.
ATTGGCTATCGAATTTTCGAATACGCTCATCTGTTGTTTCTTTTGCAGCGTCTGTTACGCCTAAATCTAATGAGACTCTGTTGAAGAATTTTTTGTAATAGGCAACATGAGATTTTTTTATACTTTCAAAATCTTTTAAAATTGCTTTATCTAAATAAGCTTTGCTTTTTTCTTCTTGATCTTTGGTAAGTGTTTGATAATCCTTAAAATTTGTAGCAATTGAAATATAGAGCGTGACCTCATTCGCATCTTCAATACTAATAATTCCGTTGCTCACCGATTTATTACCACCTTCGTTTTTTGCAAAAATCCGTCCTTGAAATTTTACACGCCCTTTTTGACCTTCATAGCTACTTGACACACCTGATAACGCAATTTGATCAGCTTCAGTAGAAGTGACCGTTTTGTCAAACGGACTATTCATAAAAACATTACACGTAATCTTTCCAGGTTTATCTGCTGATAGTTTAACAGCAATCACTTGATCTGAAAATGCCGTTAAAATTTCTCTTGTGTATGTTATTCCATCAACGGTATACTGCACTTTCGCAGTAGCATTTTCTATATTTAAATCCCGATAATAGTCGGTGTAGTTTTGATGGCCAGGAAACGATAAAAACACACTTCCAAAGGTTTGATAGTTCATACCGTTATTGGTTTGCGACATGATATCTCTTGTAGCTAAATCTTGAGCTTCTTTATATTTTCCTTCAAAAATAAGCTGACGCACCTTTGGTAAAGCTGGCAATGCTTTATCATAAGCATTACTATTTGGAGAACCCGACCAAATGGTTTCTTCGTTTAACTGTAAGCGTTCTACCGCAGGATCTCCAAAAACCATTGCGCCTAAGCGTCCATTTCCAAGCGGTAAAGCTTGGTTCCAGATTTCAGCAGGTTTATCGTACCATAATTTTAATTCTTCATTATTTTGAGCTACAAGATTCTGGAGCCCTATAATTAAAAATAAGCTATAGAATAATCTACTTTTTTTACTTTTCAACTTCATATTCTCTTTTATTTTCTTCACCAAATAATTCATATAATTCATCAATGTTTTTTAAAGCGTTTGATGGCAGATTTTCTTCTTTATTACCAAAAACATATAGTTTTTCGTAAGGTTCTATAGTACATTTCGATTCATCTATGTCGCCTTGTCTATTCGTTACTTTATCTAAATTCAAACCTAAATGTTTGGCCATGAACGGATACATTGCCATTCTTTTTGAAACTCCATAATCAT